>JASHTZ010000722.1 GCA_030040295.1 Terriglobia bacterium
GCGCGGGGCTCTGCCAGCCCGATTATCGCTCCGGCTCCATGCACGGAGTGGCGCAGTTGGTGGAAGTGCTCTATTACGGCTACAGTGAGAAGGCCGTCTTCCTGCGCGTCGACCTGACCGAATCGTTCCTGAAGGATCATCCCGAATTTGATATCCGAGTCAGCGTGGATGGCGAGAGCCGCATCCGCCTGCATACCACCATTGCCGCCGGAAGCGTCAAGTCCGTGGAATTCTGGAAAGCCGGCAACACGATTCCTGTGCCTCAGGGGACCGGCGACCAGGTGCAGGTGGCCTTCTCAAGAATCTTCGAGGTCCGGCTTGATTACAGTATCCTGGGAGTCGCACCCTACGAGCAAATGAGCCTGCAAGTGTCCGTCTGGGTCAACGGCCTGCCCCTTCAGGTCCTGCCCCAGGAAGGCTGGCTGCCGCTCGAATTGACCGAAGATTTGATGAGCTGGTGAAGGCGAACTTCGCGTAAATGCGCGCACAAAACCGAATGAGTTAGATTCGATGCTTTCATCGGTCACGGCGCTGCGGGAATTCTGATTGATCCTGCCGAACCGCGAGCATTCGTGGCTTGCCCGCCGGACAACTATGTCGCTGTGGTCGACCTGAAAACGTTCGAGGTCACCGGCCACATCGACGTGGGCGGAGAACCGGACGGGCTGGCATGGGCGGTTCAGGAATAGCATTCGGTTATAGTGTCACCTATGCCGCCGAAAAGGTTGCACGCGTATTCTCGCCACAGGGTGTAAGTGGGGAAAAGGTGTTCGCATCCGACTTGTTTTTGAAGGTTCTTCCGGCGTATGCTCTCGGCAAAGGTGGTCATCTGGAGAAACGAGGAGGCGCTCATGAAGAGGGCTCGGTGGGCCATCACGGCATTTCTTGCTGCCTGGATGTGCGGTGCGTCCTTCGCGCACGCTTCCAATAAGCCCGTAACCCGCGACGATATTCTTTACCTCCTCAACAATTACGTGCCCAGCCAGAGCGTAACGGACCTGGTGAAAGACAACGGTATCGATTTCGAGCCGCAGGAAGACTATCTGAAGAAGGTCCGGGCCGCCGGAGGGAAAGACGATCTGATCGGCGCGTTAAAGGCCGCGCACGGATCGGGCACGCCGCCCGCCGTGAGCCCGAGCGGCGGCGATTCCGGGTATCAACAACACCTGGCGCGAGCATTGCAGTTCGAGAAACTCGAATCCTACTCCGAGGCCGAGCAGGAATATCGCGCCGCACTGGCCATTCAGCCTCAGAACAGCACCCTGCACGTGGGACTGGGCCGCGCCCTCAGCAAGCAGGAGAAGTGGGACGACGCCCTCGAACAATATCGCGAGGCGATATACACGGACCCGAAGTCCGAGGAGGCTCACGCCGCGCTCGGTCTGGCGCTCGCCCTGCGCGGGCAACCCATCAATGCCATCGCGGAACTTCGGTCAGCGCTTCAATTGAATGCCCGCGACTTGCAGGCGCGGAACATTCTGGCCGCTTCGCTTTACAACACCCACGACCTGGAGGGCGCGCTCAAGGAACTACACAAAACCGCGCAGATGGCTCCCGACACCGCCATGGGCCATTATGCGAGCGCCCAAGTCCTGTTGCTGGAGAAGAAGGATCCCGAGGGCGCCATCGCCGAGTTTCGCCAGGCCATCGATCTCGATCCGTACACCTGGTTTCCTCACAATGATTACGCCAACGCGCTCGCTGCCAAGGACGATTGGGACGGCGGCATTTTCGAATATCGCCAGGCCCTGCGCTTGCAGCCGGACTCGGTGGTGGCGCATTCCAATCTCGGCCTGGCGCTGGCGCGGAAGGGCGACCTGGACGGCGGCATGACGGAAGTTCAGAACGCTTTGAAAATCAATGCTCAGAATCCCCAGCCGCACCTCATCAAGGGGTTGATTTTGGCCATCCAGAACAAAACGACTGATGCCATCGCCGAATATCGCGAAACCGTTCACTTGGACCCCAAATTCACTTACGCGCACTTCCTGCTGGGTGGGGCGTTGGGAGCAAGCGGCGATTTGGCCGGAGCCGTCAGCGAAACGCGCGAAGCCATTCGCCAGGATCCCACTAACGAGTACTTCCACAACCAACTCGGCGTGTGGCTCTACCGCCAGGGAGATCTCGCGGGCGCGGAGGCCGAATACCGCGAGGCTGTGCGCCTGAACGCCAAGTACGCCATGGGCCACGCCAATCTCGGTTCAGTTCTTCTGGAAGAACACAACCTCACCGAAGCGGTGAAGGAAATTTACACAGCATACCAACTCGACCCCGAAAATCCTCAAATCAAAGCGCTCTACCAAAAGTACACCGGGGGACTCTTCGGATCGTCAACGCCTGCGCACTAATCCGCTTCATTCAAAAGATCGAAGAGGGCGGTGAGTTCCTCGATAGAAAGCTGTTCGGCGCGCGAATTGACCGGCTTGCCGGATTTCTGGAGCGCCTCGGTAATCCGCTCCCGCGAGTAACGCCGCCCAAGGTTGTTGAGCAGGTTTTTCCTTTTCTGAGCAAAGCATCGCTTGGCAAACTCCAGAAATTCTTCGTGCCTTGCCGCCGGCCAATGTTCGAACCGGTTCCGAACCTGAAACGTTACCAGCGCCGATTGCACTTTCGGAACAGGGGTGAAGGCTCCCGGCGGAACGTCAAGCGCAATTGCCGGCTGCGAGTAGACCTGCGCGGCGACGGAGAGGTATCCGTAATCGCGGGTGCCTGGCCTGGCGGCCACGCGCTGCGCCACCTCGCGCTGCATCAGCAATCCCATGGCGCGAATGGAAGCCCGATGCGCAAAGAGGCGATGAAGTATGGGTGAGGTGATGTAGTAGGGAAGATTGCCGAAAACGAATGCCTGCGAAATCCCCTCGCGCCGGCAGAGGCCCGAGAAATTGATGCTGAGCACATCGGCGCCGATGATTTCGGCCCTCGGGTTGTCGCGGAATTCCTTCTGCAAAAATTCCACAAGACCGCCATCGATTTCTATGGCGATCACCTTGCGCGCCTGCCCTGCCAGCAGGGAAGTC
>JASHTZ010000723.1 GCA_030040295.1 Terriglobia bacterium
GGAGCCTGGGTAGCGGGGTCTTTTAACTTGATGTAGTCTCTTCTCAAAATCATTTCTGCCGATTAGTATTCTGATGCTGGAGCAATTGGCGTTAGAATACTTCACGGAACACCGACCGATGAGCCGAAACGGAAACGGTTCGTACAAACCTATTAGCAGCATTTGGGAAGGCAGCGATGGCGAGCTACTGGAAGCCATGCTCAGATTCTACGCTGTTATCCCCCCTGAGCCAATTCTTGACTCCACCTACAACGCCGGGCGCTTCTGGAAGGATTCAAAGCGCCGAGTCGTGTCGATGGATAAGGACCCACAATACAAGCCGATGATCGTGGCTGATAACCGGGTCATGAAAGGGGTAAAGGACTCCCACTACGGGGTTGTTGTTTACGACCCGCCGCATGTCGGCCCGCAGGGAAGGAATAAGAGCAGCAAGAAGTTTGATGTGGACTTCGGGGCTACCGTTGAGTGCGGCAAAAACCAAAACTGGAACCTCAGCTATCTTTACCCTCCCTTCCTAAAGCAGGCGAAGCGTGTCCTAAAGCCCCAGGGCCTTCTCCTTGCTAAAATCACCGATATGGTGAACAACCACCGGTCAAAATGGCCACACTGTGACTTCATGAGGATGGCGGAGGACGCGGGCTTCACGGTCTGTGACTTGATTGTGAAAATCAGGAACGGACCGATGGTATCAAATAAGTGGCAGAATGCCCATCACGCGCGCAAACGGCATTGCTTCTGGATTGTCTGCCGCAACAGTGATGGCTGCGAGCGAGAGGTTAAGGCGTGAAGCTGTCATTCTTTCCAGGCAAGCTTTTTCTCAACTCTGCTGAGGATGGCATGCACAGGGTAACGCTGGACGGCAATGAAGTCCTTTGCACACGGTCAGAGCGGGCGGCGGTGACAAAATTCAAATCCATTCGCAAGGAGATGGAAAGTCGCTTTCCTCCGCACGAGTTAACCCAAGAGGAAAAAGCCGAGGCTTTCAAAAGGGCAGTGGCGGATTCCTTGGTCAAGCACAACAGCTTGGGCGGGAGAAAGAAAAAGACAACGGCGGGGTCTACCAGAACTTTCGGAGGGTAAGGCATCAGTCACTTCTTGGGAAACATCTCATCCCACTTGCTTACGCGTGCCGTTCCTGGACGCCCAACCCCAGGCACCTTACTGCCGAATCCGCTTGTGTTCCATTCTGGTTCGTGGTGAGAGATGAGCGCGAATTCTGCGGCGAATACCCACCATTCACTGGCAAACGTGAGATAGCGGCAAGTCATATCGTCGAGGGTGATGTTTCGACGCCCGCTGATCTTCAAGGCGTGCTCGGACAGCCGGGCGCGCAACGTCCGTTTGCTTTTAGTGGTTCCCTTAGACGCCTTTCCGATGTAAACCAGTCGCCCCTTACAGTACAGAGCATAGATTCCGCTGGCCTGCGGACCTACTCCGCGCGTGAGTGCCAGAGTCAGGCTTGATTCCAACTTCTCTGCGACCTGAGCGCGAATACCTCGGTCAAGGTCGAAGTCAAAATGGTGAGGACTGACGGATGCTTCCTGCATGACCGGCGCATACTATCACAAAGCGCTGAGCGCTTCAGATGCCATTTATTTTCAAAGGAGCCCACTACCCAGGGGCATCAAGCCAAAAGACCCCACTATCGGAGCCTGGGTAGCGCCTCAGTTTGAATTCTGTAGCGGCGGTCTATTGACCGTCGTAGGGGCTTGCTCCGTCAGATGACGGACAAGCCCATAAATACGACGCTCATAGAGGGCCGCTACAGCGACGGGCGGCTGGTCACGATGTGACGAGCCGGCTCCAAAACTCAAGCTGAGACACCGCCGGACCGTGCCTGCCTCCCGCTCATCTACCGATAATTCATCTATCGCAAAGATGCTACGCGATGACCTACATGCGAAGTTAGGAGGGCAGATGGACGTTGGATTTCCGGGTTTAGGGGATGTGCCGAAGACACTCGCATGCAGCTTCCTGAAGCATGGGCCACAAGGCAATCCTGGGCTCACGCTCACCCGCGAAACTTGAGGAGTAGTCATCCTCCGGCGCGGCCGGAGGCTTTCCGGTGGCTGTCCCCCCCAAGCGGCCTGACCGCCACCGCTTGCAAGAAACCCCTCACCCGATCAGCCCTTCTCCCCTCTTCCGTCTCCCCTGGAGTCTGTGTGACAACTCGCGGTGCGAGCGAGGTCACTGTGATGAGTTTGAGCCCCAAAGGGGCGCTCCAGCAAAGCCCAGGCCGAAGGCCTGGGTCAACTCAAGAGTGCATTTCCATTTTGTTAGCCCTCAAAGGGCGACATAGGAATCTCGCCGTGATACCGTTGCAGCCCAAGTTTGAAATAGGTTCTTCCGCCCTTTCAGGACTTGGGACTTCGCTGGGTGCCCCCGCTGACCCAGGCCGTTGGCCTGGGCTTTGTTCGGTCGCCCCCTTGGGGCTCAGCATAAGCCCTTGGCGCCAGGCACCCTCGCGATCTGCTGGGTTGTCACCCAGACTCCCCTCGGGAGAGGGAAGAGGGGGAGGGGAGTTGGGGGGAGGGGTCCGTTCGATACGATTAAACCCACTTGGTGACTCCCGAAACTGTCGGACTCAGGCTGCCGCCCCGGCAAAGCCGGGGAGAGTTGGTAGACGAGCTCAAGGACTTACACGTGGACGTGGACAGCAAAAACGGGGAGAAAGTCCGGATCTATTGCGAGTGATGTATCCGTGCGGCATTTTGGGAGGACGCACTTGGCGAGCGCCCTCCCGAAAACCATTTACGCTGAAACCGCCCAGACTGCCCTCTTGGTCCGCGCAATTACAGACCCGTCCTATTGCTGTGCGGGTGGTGCGGCCGGCGCCGCATCAGGAGGTTGCCTTTCGGGCTCTTGGGCGCCTCGGTGGCACGTCCAGCAGGTCACGCGCATGTGGCCATGGAAGTTGTCGGTATTGATCTGGTGCGCCATCTCAATCATTTTGCGCGCGACAACCTTCTCGTGCTTGTCGTCCTTATCGAATGCCCCTGGTACGTGGCAGAAATCACACTTCACTCCCAGGTCCTTCGTGAAGTGTTTCATGGTCGGCATGAGGTCGCTGGCAGGCATGTCCTTCAGAACCTGAATATTCTTGAATTGCTCGCCCGCCGTTTTAGCTGGCGGGGACGGCTCCTGCGCGAAGGCCTGCACGGCTCCAAAAGCCGTTATGACCAATAGCAAATAACCTAATTTTAAAACCGGGTGAGTGAGCTTCCTCATCAGCGCCTCCTGGGCAGTTCTACGGGTTGAAGACTTGACCAACTCGGTTCAGGGTTGGAATCCTAGCACAAGTCTGGACTCAAAGTCTTGATTTTGGGCGCCCTGATTTTGTGACTGAAGGGCTGAGGGATTGGGACAATTTCGTCCCCGCTCGATTCGCACCAGGCATACCTGGTCAGACGCCAGCGTGCCACACCTCAGCGCAAACCAGGTCCCTGGGAATC
>JASHTZ010000724.1 GCA_030040295.1 Terriglobia bacterium
AGGCAGGGACCCATCGTCGGCCTGCGGGTGAAGGAGGAAGTTTCTCTTGTGAGCGCGGAATCGGATTCGGGGCAAAACAGCTTTGAGGGCGTCACACCGTCGGGAGCCAAGAAGCTTGAGGCCACCCTCCTCGGCAACCGGGCCGCAGTCATAGCCCTGGCGGGCGTCCTGGCCGTGATTTTTCTGACCTACTCCAATACGCTGAGGTTCCAATTCGTCCATGATGATTGGTTTCAGATAGTTGAAAATACGTGGCTGCGGGCTTGGAAGTATCTACCTAGATATTTTGCCGGCTCGGTTTGGGCTTTCCGGCATCCTGGCTTTCAAGGCACGTACTACCGGCCAATGTTTCTCCTTTGGTTTCGCTTGCAATATCTGGTTTTTGGGACAAAACCATTCGGATGGCACCTGTGCACCGTCCTTTGTCACCTTGGGGTGACGCTTCTCGTATACTTCACGGCCGCTCGGCTGCTGGAGGATCGTCTTGCCGCGCTTTTTACGGCATTGATTTTCGGCCTCCATCCCACCCATGCGGAAGCAGTGGCATGGGTTTCCGGAGTGTCGGAACCACTGTTTGCAGTGTTTTTGCTTTCCTCCTATCTCCTCTATCTCAAGCGACGAGCCGACCCGGGGCGAGCCCGCTCATATCTGGCCGCATCGTTGGCGTTATATGCGTTGGCCTGCCTCTCTAAAGAGACGGCCGTTATTCTGCCTCTCATCATTTTTTCCTGCGAGATGGTCTGGAGCGAGCCCCGGGATCACACCGCACGCGGCCGTGTCCGGCGGTCGCTCGGCGCCCTGAAGATTACAGCGCCATATTTGGGGCTCTTTGCCGCGTATTTGGTCGCTCGGATTATTTCGCTCCGGAACTTTGAATTTATTAAGGAGGAACATTCCTATCTCAGCATGATTCTCACCTGGCCTTCGGTGCTTTGGTTTTATATTCAGCACCTCTTCTGGCCTGTCCGCCTCAGCCCATTTTACTCGGACGATTTTCTGACCAAGTGGGATGTGCGCACCGTCATGCTCCCTGCCATCCTGGTGCTGATTGCGGGGGTTGGACTTTGGCTCTGGACCAGGGGCTCCCCCAAAGCGGTGGTGCCCGCCATTTGGATGGTCGTGCCGATTCTGCCCGTGCTGGACCTGCGGGCATTTATTAACGGGCAGCTCGTCCATGACCGGTATCTTTATTTGCCCTCTTTCGGCTTCGCCATGCTTATGGCACTGGCGCTTCGACGCCTACGATTCGGCTCTGCGCGGGTCTTGGGACAACCGGCAGCTCAACTTGGATTGATGGGAATCATCGTGCTGGCCATGAGCATGATGGTGGTGAAGGCCACTGCCTGTTACGCTGACCAGGATTCTTTCGTCACCTACATCAACCTTACGTCGCCCCAGGGGCGCATTGCCAATATGGACATGGCCTCGATGCTCGGGAATCACGGACATTTGGATGAGGCGATCAAGATTTATGAGCGAATCTTGCCCTCCAATCCGGATAGTTGGGACGTCAACTTCAACCTTGGGGTGGGATATTATTTAACCGGAAAACTTCCCGAGGCCGACCGCTACCTTACCCGCGCATCACAGATTGACCCCAATCTTCCTGACGCCCTTTTCTACCTCGGCCTGACAAAGTTGAAATTGGGAGACGTTAGCGCCGCCGCCGCCAATGTTCAGAGAGCTATTGCGATCACCCCCGATGCCGACCATTACCATTTCGCCATGGGAATCATCCTGAAACTTCAGGGGAATCTCCCTGCTGCCCTTTCGGAATTCCGGTCGGAATTGGAAATCGATCCTGACAATGAAACGGCGCGGAAGCAAATAAATGAAATCGAAGCCGGCATAACTGAACCGAAGAACCCAACCTCCAGCAGTTCAAAATCCCCTTCCGAGGGAATTCCCACCCATTGAACTTTCCTGCCAACATATGGACTTTAGAGATTTGCAAGGATCAAGGCCGCATGGGCATCCTTTATTAGCGTAAGGCCCGGCCAGAGCGCCTTATTAATTGCTAATTTTATTCGCCCCCAGACGCGATTTGTCGCCCGAAATCGACAAAAAAGGGCAGCTCCATCTTCCCAAATTGCCGGTAGGACAAGCTGTCTTCCATGTCTTTTCTAACTTATTGAAAATAAAGCGAAATTAGAAAAGGAATTGGCACGATTGGCCGGAGACTTGGCGAGCAAGTTGCCTTAGTAACCGACGAGTATTCACTGGAGATATCCAAGTGGTACCTTTAGATATTTTGAGGAGGATTAAATGAAAAAGAGCTCAAAGGGCTTCTCGCTGATCGAGCTTTTGATCGTGGTTGCGATCATCTTGATCATCGCGGCGATTGCCATTCCCAACTTGCTTCGTTCACGGATTGCTGCAAATCAGGCCTCAGCCGTGGGTTCACTGCGCACGCTGAACACTGCTGAGATTACCTATTCTTCAACCTACAATTCAGGGTTCACTTGCACCCTGGGCTATATGGCTCCCGGTGCTACTGGAGCCACGAACCCCACTTCGACGGCGGCGGGCTTGATCGACAGCGTTCTGGCCTCCGGTTCCAAGAGCGGATATACCTTCACTTATACTTCCGCACCCAGCGACACTTCGGGCCGCATCGACAACTACAGCATCAACGCGTCTCCGATCAACAGTTCGACCGGGACCAACTATTACTACACAGACCAGTCCGGCGTAATCCGGCAGAATTCGACGACGACTGCAGAGTCCACCGATTCGCCGCTCGCTGGCTAACTCTGGCACGAAAATGCTGAGCTTTCCCCAAAGGGGGGTCGCATGACTCCCCTTTTTCTTTTGCGCAGCGCACCGATCCTGGCTCGCCAGTTCCAAGCGTTTCAGATCCCTCTCCCAGCATTGCGGGATTGCTGCCGCTTGACGGGTTATGCCTCGCGTGATATCAGGACAGGAGACAGGGGCGAAGAAAGCAGCCTCTTCAAATTCGTGGGAATCGGTTGACATCCGCATGAATGAACCTGGAACACGCCCCTCCGTAACGCCCACGGCCGGCGCGCTGCCGCGAGCCGCCCTAAATCTCGCCGGAGCATGGCCGCTGGCGCTTCTCCTGCTCCTGTCAACGCTGCCTTACATCGGAATCCTGCGCAATGACTTTGCTTACGCCTACGACGACAAAGCGCAGATCATCGACAATCCCTACGTCCAC
>JASHTZ010000008.1 GCA_030040295.1 Terriglobia bacterium
GCGCCTCTGTTGCTTCAACGTAGTGGTTGAAGGCTTCAACGGTCTTCGGTTCGAGATCGGCGGCGTAGGCGGCCGTGTGTTGTCCGCCCAGGCAGGACAAAAAAACGAAGAACGCGACAGTCATTGCGGAATGTAGTTTGGGCATTTTCTTTCGTGGCGCTAAAATTGGCGACCCAAACATCATAATCCTGCGCGTATTCGCCTGTCCCGCATTCCCAAAAGAGCAAGATTCGGGTTGCTCGGTTCTCGTGATGGATTCAAGATGAGGGTGAATCAAATTGAAGGAGCAACGAATCATGCAAACCATGTGTGAAGACTACAACCGAATGGAGAAAGCCATCCTCTTCCTCGAACAAAATTATCATCGCCAGCCGGAATTACGCGAAGTTGCGCAAAGCGTCCACTTGAGCGAATTCCACTTTCAACGCCTGTTCCGGCGTTGGGCGGGGATCAGCCCCAAGCGATTTATTCAATACATGACTTTGGAACACGCCAAAAGGCTGATCGAAGAATCGCGCAGCGTGCTCGATGCGACCTACGACTCGGGCCTATCGAGCCCCGGACGGTTGCACGATTTGTTCATCCAGATTGAGGCCATGACGCCGGGCGAGTACAAAGCCCATGGCGCGGGCCTTCGCATCAGCTTCGGATTTCACCCGACCCCCTTCGGGGAATGCCTACTGGCTGTGACGGAGCGGGGGATTTGCGGCCTGGGATTTGTCGGCGGAGGCGGAAGGGCGGCGATTATGGGCGACTATCAGTCACGCTGGCCACAGGCAGTGTGGGAGGAAGACTCGCGACTTACTGAGTCGTATATCCGCCGCATTTTCGGCGGGGAAAAATCGAATGGAAATCGGCCGATCACCCTTCTGCTGCAAGGAACGAATTTTCAAATTAAGGTTTGGGAGGCGCTGCTGAAGATTCCCATGGGCTCGGTCGTTCCGTATAGAGACATCGCCGTCAAGGTTTGCAGCGCCCGAGCAACACGCGCCGTGGGCAGCGCCGTGGCGAGAAACCCCATTGCCTTTCTGATTCCCTGCCATCGTGTCATTCGCAAAGCGGGGGGAATTGGCGAGTACCACTGGGGCGCAGCACGCAAAAAAGCCATGCTCATCTGGGAAGCGGCGCAGACCCGGCATTAAAGCTTGTTTTTGCGCGTTGCACCACCTTCGGGTTGCTGGTATCCTGCCGCCTCGAACCCGAGGCATTCGCGCATGAAGTCCCAACGCTGGCTGCACATCATTCCGGTCGCCTTCATTATGTATACCATCGCGTTCATCGACCGGACCAACGTGTCCCTGGCGCTGCCTTCCATGAGCCGCGAACTCAACATGAATCCAACGCAAGCGGGAAGCGCGGTGGGAATATTTTTCTGGGGATATTTGCTGCTGCAAATTCCCGGCGGGTATTTGGCGCACCACTGGAGTGCTAAGCGGTTCGTCTCCATTCTGCTGGTGGTGTGGGGGCTATGCTCGGTGGCCTGTGGCTTCGTCCGGACCTGGCATCAATTTATGCTGATGCGCTTCCTGCTGGGAGTCGCCGAGGGCGGCGTGTGGCCCGCTGTCCTGGTGCTGCTCTCTCACTGGTTCCCGCGGGCGGAGCGGGCGCGCGCCAACGCCTACTGGATGCTTTGCCTGCCAATCGCGGTGATCGTTTCCTCTCCTCTCTCGGGATGGATTCTGGGCCATTGGGACTGGCGAGTGCTGCTGATGTCTGATGGCGCGTTGCCTTTTATTTGGCTCATCATTTGGTGGATTTATATCGATGATCAGCCTGCCCATGCCGCCTGGATTTCGGCGGAAGAGCGCGGCTTTCTGGAAAAAACGCTCCACGAGGAATCGCGCGGCATCGAATCGGCCGAACGGGTTCCCTATTTGCAGACCCTGGTGAAACCCGCCGTATTGATGATGATCGTCATTTACTTCTTACAGACGCTTGGAAATTACGGCTATCTTTTCTGGCTGCCTTCGGCCATTGGAAAGGCTCAGGCGATGAGCAACCTGGATGTGGGGATTCTGACCGCGGTCCCCTATATTGTAACTGCCATCGGGATGGTGATTCTTTCCCGCCATTCCGACAAACATCGTGAAAGGCCGCACCACGTAGCCTTTGGGCTGGGGTGGGGTGCTGTGTTCATGGTCGTCAGTATTCTTCTCATGGGCCTTACCCCGGCACTGGGGTTTGTCGCTATTTCGCTGGTGGGCGCCGGAACGTATGGCATGTTGGGACCTTTCTGGGCAATCCCCACGGAAACTCTTCCACGCTCGGTTTCCGGTTCTGCAATGGGATTGATTAATGCACTAGGAAATCTGGGAGGATACTTCGGCCCGCTGGTAGTGGGATTTGTCTTCCATCGGACCGGTGACTTCCGATATGCCTTTGCCACACTCGCATTGGCGTTTTTGGGGGGGTCAATTTTTACTCTACTTTTGCCTCTGCGTGCAGGTGCTCGCTCTTAGCCAACCTCGGGGAGCACGATCCCCTCAAAACAATAGACCTGGTAATTTCACACCAGCGCCACTGCCCGGATGGGTGACCCTGACCCTTCGCGAATTTTCAGCGGAAATGCCATGAAGATGAAGAAATCCGGGATCCGGTCCAGGTTGCATAGGTTCTCGACAATCAACATCTGCTTTTCCAGAACAATCGGATGAATAGGCTGCGTGCGCAGTGCTTCCGGCGGATCGGGAGAGAGTGTGTCGACGCCGAGCGCCGCGACCTTCTTCGAAAGCAGATACTCTGCCGCATCCATGCCGACTCCCGGCCAATTCTCAATGTAGGCTTGATGGTTAGGGCGCAATGCCCACTTCGCCGACCAGCCAAAATCAAAGAGCACAATGTCGCCGGACTGAAGCGGGCCGTGATGGTCTTCCCACTCTCGAATATAGCCTTTGGAAACATATTGGCCCGCTTGCGTGCCACGGCAATCGATGCGGACTCCTCGGCCCATCAGTTTGCCGAGGGGTACGCGCTCGATGGTCACATGAGCTTCCGGCGGAGCATCGTTCAGAAAGTGCACGGGAGCATCGACATGGGTTCCATTGTGCTCATGCATCACCAGCAGGTAATGGAGCGAGCGGCCTCCACGCTCCGGGGCGCTCCAGAGGTTGTGGAAGAACATCGAGTGCGTTGGAAAGTGCGGCATGTGCTCTTCCAGCGTTTGACTGAGGTCAATCATCCGCAGGTCATGAAGCTGTGGAAGAAGGGCGAGAGCGTCACTCACAGTGGCCTTCCTTTCAAAGGGATTCGAGCGGGCTACTTGCGGCCCGTGATTGTTGGGAAAAGGTGAATTTTCACTGAGAACTTCATTCCGAGACAGGCGCCGCAGTGGCAAAATATCCGGGCTTCCAGCGCAAATAAACTCCCCGGCGGGAGGTCACGACTTTAATCGACCGGTAAGTTCCGTCCAGATTGTCGCGGATGGGTTTGTAGCCAATTGTATATTCCTCGTCCAGATCGCGGCCAATGACCTGCAAGGCGTCCGCCAGATTGACCAAACGCTCCGCAGAAAACCTCCCGGTCTCCGCCCCAAGGCCCTTGTTTTGCGAGGTGTCTCCAATTTGCCCGTGTGACAGATATCCTGTTTCGAGGTCCGTACCTGGCGATTCTCGGAGCGGGAATGAGGGATAGCCGCCGGTTTCCGCGGAAAGGTCATCCAGCAACTTGTCTCCGGGATTATCATAACCATAGGCAGCAGTGCCGACCGTGTAGACCATGGTCTCCGTCATTTGCGCCATTGAAACAGCCTGAGCCAGCGTGTGTTGGCTCTGCACATCCAGGCCGTCGCTCAAAACCACCAGCACTCGCCGCACGTCCTCCGGCAAGCCGCTTTTGCTCATCTTCGAGCGGCAGGCAAAATAGATGGCATCGTAAAGGGCTTTGCCTCCGCCGGATTTAAGATTCTGAATCTTGTCTTGGAGCTCCTCAGGGTCATTTGTGAAGTCCTGGACGATCGAACTCGTAGCGTCAAACGTCTGAAGGAAGACTTGATTTTTTGTGCCGCCGTTCCGCAGCACCTGATAAACGAATTCAACTCCGGCATCCTTTTCATAGGAAAGCTGGCGGCGGGCGGTATTGCTGGTGTCCAGGATCAACCCCACGCGCAGCGGCGTGCTGGTCTCGCGTTCGAAGTGGGTGATTTTCTGCTCTACCCCGTCTTCGAACACCCGGAACTCATTCTGGTTCATATCGATGACCGGCATTCCCTGCTTGTTCAACGCCGTAAACGGAACGTTGACCAGTTCAACATGCGCCTGAATTGGCTTCGGTGCTTGGGCGACTTGGTTGGAGTGCTGCGGAGCCGCTCCCGCGGCGGGCGCGGCAGGCGGTGTTGCTTGTTGGGCTAGACCGCAACGCGGACAAATTCCCAAACCCATTGCCACTATGGCTAGGACGCCACAAGCGGTTTGCCACTTTCCCGAGATCTTCTTTGGCCCGATTTCCATTCGTCTTGCACGACACATTTCTGCTTTCGAACCCGAATCTAAAGCGCCGGCATCATTCCCGGCGCCGAGATTTT
>JASHTZ010000725.1 GCA_030040295.1 Terriglobia bacterium
TCGATGTGCGCTCCATCCACAGATTCAAGCGAAATACCGGAGTGGGGCGGATGGCCCTTTTCGCGCGGCAGCATGGTGAGGTTCGAAACGGCGACATATTTGAAGTCGCCGCTGCTTTCCGTGCCAAACTTGAAGTTGTTGGCATTCGTTCGCAGCACGCAATTGCTGACCGTCAGGTGCTCCGTGGATCGCGGGTAGCCCATGGAAGGGCTGGCCTTGGGGCAAATCGCGTCGTCAGAAGAATCCACGTAGCAATCGGTGATGCGAACGAAGCGCGAGGAATCGGGATCGATGCCGTCCGCGTAACCGTTCAGGACCGTGACGCCGACGACGTTCACATAATCGCATCCCCAGAAGCTGATGGAATAATTCGGCGAATTCTGCACGGTGATTCCCTCGATGGTAATGTACTGCGACATCTTCAGAGCAATTGTTTTGGGGCCATGGCGATGGGCTCGATTACCGTCGATGGTGCCCTGCCCGATGATTCCAATATTGTGTACGCCGTCGGCGGTCACAAGACCGTAACGGAAGTAGGTGGTCTCATCGTCGGAGACGGATTTGAAGGCCAATTCCTCCTTCTTGTCGAAATCCGCGTCGTCAGGACTCTCGGCCAGCGTCGCGCCCGCCTCCAAATTCAGGGTCACGTTGTTTTTCAGGTGGAGAGTTCCGCTGATGTAGCGGCCGGGTGGGATTTGGACCTCGCCGCCACCCTGTTTCTCCGCCGCGTCGATGGCGGCCTGGATGGCAGCCGTATCCTTGGTGGTTCCATCACCTTTGGCGCCGTAGTCGCGCACATTCAAAGCTCGCGCCGGCAGGGCGAACCCCACGAATATGGCGCCGATCATCCCAAATCCCATCAGCCATTCGCGCGCAGCACATTGTGAACAGGAAAATTTCGGCATCAGGTTACCCTCCGGCGAGTCTATTGTCCTTAATTCGCGGGCAATTCATTTCTCCCCCTTTCCATTGGCCGCGCCTTATTGTGCAGAGCACTTGACTCCATCTCATGGGTTGAATATTTTAGAATCGATTTCCCCGCAGGGAGGACCGAGGTATGCCCGATCGACGTCAAGGTGAACGGCGCGGCACCGACCGACGCCACGCTGGACCAAGAATCCGCACCACCCGCGATGAGGTGATCAACGCGGCGAAGACCTTTCAGTGGAAAGGGCAATTAACGGACTGGACAGCCATCGTCGTGGGCCAGGAGCTCCCCGTGCGTCCCTTTTTGATCAAAGTCGCCAGGGCCATGGAAAACGATTCCATTACCGGTGAGGAGGCCGCCGTAATCCTTAGCGACCTGGGATTTGAAGTTCGCTACAAGGGCGCCACGGTCCCCTGGGAAGACATGCCGGCGTAATTCCCCGTGCAGCCACCCGCAATACATTCCCACAACGACTGAAAAATCGAGTCATCGCCGCTGCTCATCATTCCATCTCAAATGCCAAATACTGCAACTGGCCGTCGCGCTCAATCTGCAACACCACCGGATCACCGGGTTTAATCGGCTTGAGGCCCGCATTCAGCGCATCCAGGCTGATAATTGTGGTTCCATTCAGCGCGTGGATCACGTCGCCGGTTTCGAGTCCTGAATCGACGGTTGCGCCAAACGTGGTCCGCGCCGCCACGATTACTCCGGAAGCCATGCGCAGGTCGGGAACCAAGGCGGAAATTTTCTTGTCGATCTGCACACCCAAAAATCCCAGTTGCGGTACCAGGTCCTTCAGCTTGTCCAGCGAATCCGCCAGGCGATCCATGTCATCCTGCTGCTCGACCACGGGAATGTCCAGCGTAACCTTTTCCATGGAACGCAGGACTTCCAGATGCAGGGGAGCCGGGTCCATTCGGTATTCGAAGGCGTAATCAAATTGCGGAACGTTCACCACCGGCTGCCCATCCAGAGTCAGAACGACATCTTGAACCTTCAACCCTGCTCCATCCGCGGGACCTCCGGGGGTGACGTCGGAAACAATCACGCCATAATCCTGCGGAAGCCCCAGGCCGGCTGCGAGCGTGGGGGTGATGGTCTGCACGCTGGCGCCGATGACCTCGCGATGCACGTGGCCCTGCTTGCGCAATTGCTCGTAGATGCGCCGCACGACGCTGCTGGGAATGGCGAAGCCCAGGCCCTCGTTGCCCCCGCCTTCGGTGAGGATGAAAGTGCTGATGCCCACAATATTTCCATCAATGTCCACCAGCGGCCCACCACTGTTTCCGGGATTGATGGGGGCGTCCGTTTGGATGTAGACCATAGGGTGATCGGGATCCACCTGGCGCGCGATGGAGCTCACCACACCACTGGTAACGGAGTTGGACAGACCCTCGGGACTTCCGAAAGCGAACACCAGTTGGCCCTGGCGTAAGTCCTGATATCTGCCAAAGGGTAGCGTGGGCAAGCCGCTGCCTTCGATCTTGAGCAAGGCCAGATCCGTATCAGTGTGGACGCCAACGATCCGCGCATTCATGGTGGTGGTTCTGGAGCGCAGGGTGGCGTGAGGGGAATTGCTGTTTTCCGCCGAAAAGAGGACGACGCGGACTCGCTGGGCGCCCTGGACCACGTGGGCGTTGGTGATGATGTACCCCTCGGGATCCACAATCACGCCGGAGCCAAGGGTGCGCTGGCGACCGATGAGCGACGTATCCGTGTGGCCATGCTGCTCGACGGCCCCATATCCGCTGACCAGAACCTGCACCACGGCTGGAGAAACCCGGCGTACCAGGGATTCTGTCGATTTGTCGAGTTGATGAAGCAAGTCATCGCTGCGAGCGGGTTGTGCGGCAAGCGTAAGCGCCAGGGCGCCTAGCATCAACATTCGTGTCCGCCTGAACATGAACTTCCCCGGTGCCGCCAACATACTTCCTCCTTGCGGCCCATGGCGCACGCGGCGCCCTGCTTGCGGTCAACAAAACGGGCCGTTCAGCGAGTATAGCGCGTGCGCGCACATCCAGTCTGCTTCATTTCGCATGCGCTGATTTTCGCGGCCGGGTTTTATCCGAAGAGAAGGTTGCATGATTTAGGAGGTGTGAACTCGACGTGGCAACCATCCGAATCCTACCGGGCTTTCTTGTGTGCGATGACGACTTCGGTCTCAATCTGCTCGTTGAAAATCCCAGCCGCGTTCAGGCTGAGCAGCGCTTTGGTTAGTTCCGCCTCAAAAGCCTTAGCATTGTCGCCGAATAATGGCCTCGCGGAACTTGATATTGAGTAGACGCATCCGACGATCGAATTTATGTCGCGCGTGATCGAGCTCGGAAACTCATGAGCCGCGAAGCGGGAGAAGTATTCTGACCGGAGC
>JASHTZ010000726.1 GCA_030040295.1 Terriglobia bacterium
CCCGCCCCGGCTGATGGTTACGCGGGTATTGACGTACCCTCTTCCCGAGGGAAGGCACATTCTGAGCCCTCAGTGCGCACTGAAGCCTTTTCCCTCTCCGAAGAGAGCGGGTGGCCAACGGAGGAAGTCGGGTAGAAATCGTTTCTTGATTTCGGTGGTAAGGCGCCAAGGTTCGAGGCGTAAAATCGGTTCTGCCAGGCGCAGCCCTGTACCAGCCAGTACGGGACGCATGCTAGGAAGGTGATAGCAGATGATCAGGACGCAGAGTAAACACATTTTGATTGTGGACGACTTCAAAGATGACCGCGAGATGTACAGCCACTATCTCACACGGTTCGGGTTTGAAGTCACTCTGGCCAGCGACGGACAGGAAGCGCTGGACAAAGCCTTCCAGACTCCTCCAGACCTCATCCTGATGGATCTCTGGTTGCCTCAAGTCGCCGGCTGGGAGGCCATTCGCCAACTACGGGCCGATGAAAAGACCCGAAAGATTCCCATTGTCGTCCTGACGGCTCGCGCTTTCGTATCCGCGGTGGCCGTGGGCTGTGAAGGATGCCTCATCAAGCCGTGCCGCCCTGAGGATTTGATGGTGGAAGTTATGCGCGTATTGGAATTGGGTGAAAAAGGAAACGGCAACAGCCCTCAAGCCGGTAGCCACGCAAGAAAGGCCGTCTGACAAACCGTTCGATGGAACGCCTTAAGTTCCCGCCATGGCCCACTGTTGAGCGATCAAGATAAATTGCAGAAATGCTTTGTTTGCTTAAAGGTACCTTGCGTCTTGGCGTGAGATGCTTTCTTTTTGATTGGATCTTTTCGCACCCTCAGGCGCACGTGCCACAGCGGGCAGGATGCCCGCGCTACGTTCGCCTGAGGGTCAAGCGTATTTCTTCCCTGTCTCAACGGTGAAGGGTCGGCCCCAGGAGTATGAGTAATGTTGCAGCCCGCGTGGCAAGTCAAGGGGAAGCGAAGGCCCGGGGTTGGGATTCCCAAAGAGGCTTCGGCTCAGGGCCTCATTGCGGGCGCGAACGTCGGCGAAGGCGTGGTTCACCATTGACCTTAGTCCCTCCCGGGAAAACGGAGGAGCAACAAAATTGAAAGCGCCGCGTTCGATGGTGGCGACGTAAACCTCAATATCCTGCCGGGATCCTACAACGATAACGTTGGCGGCGGGATCGGCGCTCCAAGCCAGACCGATGATTGAGGAGGATGACCTGTTCCAAATGGGGAGGTCGACAAAAATCAAGGCCGGATTGTGGCGGGCCATCAGATCCAGAGCGTCGCCGTCGCTTCTGATGCTCCAAACCGCCACGGGAAAATCTTTGAGCAATGCCTCCAGCATCCCGAAAGGCTGCGGGAGATCGTGGACCAGCAATGCGCAATCTTGTTCGAACATTTTGCACCCTCTGCCAGAATCCCTGATTGAATTTCCTGCCGTCGCGTATCGTGCGGCTGGAATGAATCCAATATTCCCGGTATCTTTCCAATTCTTTCCAACGGAGGTCGCTTCTCAGAAGCCCACCCGATCCCGTTACGACATTTATCCCTGCTCTTCAATTCGTTCAATCGGGTGAATTCCTGATTCTCTTGTCCGGTGAACGCGGGACACCAAACATTTATCCTGAACGGAATCAAGAGATCGTTCTGATTGAACCGCTGAATCGGCACAGGAGTTGGACGTACGCTGGAAAATCGGGCTTCCGACCTCCGGCGACGACGATCAAACCTCACGCCGCCACAGCGCGCGCCGCAGCCTGCCGGCGCCGGCGTGTATCCAGGTCAGCGGATTTCACCAGAAAGGACATTCGTTCGTGTTCAAACGGTGGTGCAATGCAATCAAATGCCCCGCGATCAACGACCGAAACAGATTCACGGGAATTGGGTCGATCTCCCACCACGACCAGGCTTACGGGCACGTCTGCCGCCTCGGCGACATTCAACAGGCCCAGCCACGATCCATCCGCCATGGCGCTTTCCGCAAAAATGACACGGGGTTTGCACTGGGTAATCAATTCCTGAGCCTCTTTACAGGTGCTCACGCTATAGGTTTCAACGCACAACTCCCACAGGATGCGCTTCAGATGGCTGAAGGGCTCGGCATGTTCGTGTACCAGGAGTGCGAAAAGATGATCCGTCATTTCTCCCCCCGATCAGTTTCTTACTTCCATACACGGGCGTCGGCTGGTGAGCAATTGCCGGACGCGTAGACGGGCCTTGTGTAATTGAGATTTTGAGGTTCCGACGGCGCACCCGGTCAGCTCAGCGATTTCTTCGTGCGTAAATTGTTCACCGTCGTGTAGGAAGAGAGCCTTTCGGAAACCGCGGGGGACTTTGTTGAGTGCCCGGTCCAGGTCTGCCCGCATGATTGAAGATGCCAAAGTCCGGTCAAAGACCTGGATTTCATGGTGAGGCTTGGGGGTGGTCTGGTCGGTCTCGGAAATATCATCGAGGGAAATTTGAGGGGGAATCTTCCTCCGCAGCCGCATCAGGGCAATGTTCGTGGTCAGGCGGTAAAGCCATGTGGTGAAAGCGGATTCGCCGCGGAAAGTGCCGATCTTCCGGAACAGATGAAGAAAGGTGTCTTGGGTGAGATCTTCAGCGTCCTCGGCATTTCGTACGATGCGCAGGCACCAGGAAAAAACCCGGCGATGGTACATATTGTAGATCTCACCAAAGTCGCTCGTCTGGACCCGCAATCGTCTCGACTGCGCTTCTTCGGCAGTGACGTGGCTGGTTTTTCCCCGGCACCTTGCCGAAAGGTTTACGGCCATTGATTGTTGCCTCATTTCTGCTGTGCCTCCGCATGAAATTGTGGTCCGCTGAAATTCATTTTCGCCAATCTGCTTTGCAGGTGGGCAAGTACGGCTGGACGCCGGAGAATTCGCGCCTAAGCCCAAGACTCCCGCTCCAGGTGCAACAATTCCGGAACGTTCTCGCGCCCAGGGGGGATTTCCCGCGACTTATCATGGGCAAAGGGAAGGTCACTCTTGGCTTGGTCGAGCCCGATCCGCAGCTTTCGATAGGATCGGTAAAGGAGCAGGATGCAGCCCACAACCAATTCGGGAAGCAACCGGGCAGCCCCGTAAACCAACGCGATCAGACCCAAGCCGTACACCACCCAATCACCCAGCGAGTTAACAATCATGCAATCCTCCTTGAAACGCTCCCTATGAAAACGCTAAAGAAGGGCCCACACGCTTTGAACACACAATTTCTAATCGATAAGGGCCTGAGCGGCAATCCGGTCAATGCCCAAGAGCCAACGTCGGGTGTATACCCGACGGAATGTCGGTTGCGCGGATTTAATACAGTGGTCTTGGCCGGGGTTGAAGCCGTCAAGATCCACGAGGGGGTTGTAAAGTATCCGCCGGTTGCCAATTACCGGTATCGACTGGATTGTTCCAAATTTCAGGCGGGATAAACTGGACACGTTTGAGACGAAGAAAGGCTGGCGAGTTGGGCGTGCTACGCGGAAGAAAAGAACCATGAGCGCATCAGAAAGAGTTACGCCGGGAAAGGCAGGTAAATGGAATTTCCTTGGCGACTTTCTCAGTCGCGCTCAGCTCGTTGAACATCTTGGCAGTAAGGAAACAAAGTTCAGTTCCCACAGTGTTCTAACCTCCTAACTCTTCCCTCCACTTAATCCTCTATATATCCCCTCTCCCCCACGCACCGGGGGGGAGAGGGACCCACCTTCGTAGCGACCCGCCCTTTCCCGGTCAGCTAATGGAAATGAAGCTCGGAATAATCAAACGTGAGTTCACGCAGAAAGAATTTAGCAGCAGGAACCTTCACGAGAAGCGAGCAGCAGCGTCTGCCTGAGCAGTCCGCGGTGGAGGGCAACAAGCGTGAGCTCGAAGCGGTCGCAGGCCCCCACCTTTTCCAGAATTTTCCTCAGATGGCCCTTGGCCGTGCGCTCGCTGATTGCCAGCCTTTGTGCTATCTCCTTGTCGGAATAACCGGCCGCGATGAGGCAGACGATCTGTACCTGGCGTTCCGTGAGCTCGCCATCCTGAAGGCAGTCTGCGGCATTTTCCAGCAACATATTATCCATGTTCACAGTCCTGTGCAGGGGCCAGCCCGGCGAGCGCAGTCCCACTGCGTTGCGCAGATTTTCCTCATCAATGGTTCCTGCAATGCTCCGGCCAGCATCGACGTGCGCGAGGAACCATCAATTTGGACCTAAGTGTTTTATACGAGAGAACTCAGGAATTCATTCAGGCTGAAACCTGAACGGCGCATCAGGTCGATACCTGACAAGGCATTCGCCGAAGGCATGCCTGGTATCGCGCAGGAGAGTGGGAGTTGAGGTGGGATCTAGCGTAATGTAAAAGTCAATTTCCCAGCAGGGATTTATGCGACCCGGCTGCCCATTGCAGATTTTAGGGAGAACAGGTCCTGGTGGTTTTCCACGTACTCCTGAATGGCTTGCCGGTGCTCTGGCGGCATCTCGTCAAACAGGATTCCCATCCCCAGTTTCTTGAGGTGATAGTCGACGTGTGCAGTGGTGGTTACCACCTGGTCCATCTGGTCCAGATTAAAACGCACTTTGAGCGAACAGCCGACGGGCAGGGGTTGGGAAGTTTCAACAAACATCCCGCACAGGCTGAGATCGCGTGAAAAGGCCAGCGTGTAGCAGTCCTGATGCTGAAATTGGGTGGCCAGAGAGGCGCGCTGGCGCGCTTTATCATTGCTGGTGTTGTTGTGGATCATCCGCAGCAACCGCAAACGATCCTCCGCGTCGATACTCGTAAATTCAACTCCAGCACCCAATCCTGCCTTCGCGGTACGAACACACGCTTGGGCTTCAATGAGAGGAACGTGCTTGGCCGGACGGAAGCGCACCGAGATTTCTTTGCCGGGTTCGAGGTATACAACATCGTCCAGGAAAAGTCCCCCTCCTCCCAGACTAGTGGCCACGCACCTCGACCAATCCTTTTCTGCCGTGTAATAAGCCAGCACGCGAACGTCGAGCCGGGGATAACGTCTTGGGTGTGCTCTCAGCATAGAATCACCTGAAAACTTGTAGGACAGCCTCCGATTTCTGCCCTCTCGCTCCTATGATATTACTATCTCACGTCGAGAAAACCATAACAATTAGATAAAAACCTATGCCTACGTTCCGGGTTACCCCCCATAATTAACGGCCAAAAACATGACCGTACGCCTTAAAGGCGAGCAAAACGAGTTGCAGCCCGACCTTGAGTTTGCTTGCGGCCAATCGCTCCCGCATTCCATCATTCGCCTTTTCCCCTGCTGACGTCTGAAAACTGAGAAGGACCTCGCGAACAAATTGATAAAGGTGTGTAAACTCATTTGATTTATCCACAACCAGGTCAGCTCCGGCTGCCCGGTAATGCTGGCCCATTTGCGGATAAACAAGGTTCGATAGAACCACCAGGACGATGCCGGGATTCTCCCGACGAATGGTCTGAAGCAAGTGCGCCTTCCGGGCGCCGGCGATTCGAGCGTCAACAATCACGATTTCCGGCTTATGGGCACGAACGGATGCCAGTGTGACAAGTGCATCGCCGGCAGCAGCCAGGACCTCGACCTCGGGAATTTCCTTCATGCCCGCCATGAGACGGTCCGCGACCAAGGGCGATCCATCCGCAATCAGGATTTTCATGGGCTCTCCGCATTCGCCGCCTGTTCAAAGATTAACCGGGAGCGCGAGTGCGGAAATCAGTGGCGGCTCTTCGCCCCGTAGCGTTTTGCACGCCGGTCTGTAGGGGGATTCCTACAAGCGCAGCGCAACGGTGATAAGAAACCAAGCCGCAAGCTACAGCGTCATGGCCACGACATCAAAGATTACTTCGTCCGGCAGGCGCAGGAAGCCGAATTCACCGCAAGAGAATTT
>JASHTZ010000727.1 GCA_030040295.1 Terriglobia bacterium
AATCGTCAGCGCGCTGGCTGCCAATGAATCTCTCAGCTTTAACGATTTAAAGAAACTGCTTGCCACCACGGATGGTAACCTGAGTGTCCACGCGCGCAAGCTCGAAGAAGCAAAATACATTGTGTGCGAGAAATACTTTGAAGGACGAACGCCCAAGACCGTGTTCCGCCTCAGCACGGCCGGGCGGCGCGCGCTCGAGCTTTACCTGGAGCAGATGGAAACCCTGATTCAATCCATGCGCTCACACTAGACCGCGGCGCCAAAAATTTTTACCCGGACACTTTACGATGCAAAGTACATTACAAAAATGAGTCGGTTCGACCAAAGGAAAGCCGAGGGGTTCTACGGACGGAGGCGCGTTATGCCCAACAAGAGTGCAGCACGGGTGGTGAATTCACCACCATTAAACCTTCATGTGGCGATCATCATGGACGGCAGCGGGCGCTGGGCGGAAGCCCGCGGACTGGCTCGCGTGGAAGGTCACCGCGCCGGCCGTGCTGCCGCTTGCCGCGCCGTGGAAGCTGCCTTGGGGGCCGGCGTTCGTGTGCTGACGCTGTTCACGTTCTCGACCGAGAATTGGGGGAGGCCGGAAGGCGAAGTCGCCCAACTGATGCGCATTTTTGGAGATTTTCTTCGGGAGGACGTGCCGTATTTTTTGCTGCATGGTGTGTGCGTGACGGTCGTCGGCAGGCGCGACCGGCTGCCGGTTTCCCTGCGAGAGGCGATTGACACCGTTGAGGCCGCAAGCGAGGGCGGAGGGAAAATGCGCCTTCGGCTGGCGATCGATTACTCCGGCCGGGATGCAATTCTTCGCGCCGCAAGCCGATTCCATCAGGAAGGTGAGCATTCTTACGAGAACTTTGGCCGCATCCTGGCACAAGCGCAGTTTGACGCTGAACCCGTACCCGACATTGACCTGCTCATCAGAACCGGCGGCGAGCAGCGCTTGAGCAATTGCCCGCTCTGGGAGATTGCTTACGCAGAATTGTATTTTTCGACCGGTATGTGGCCGGATTTCGATTCCGCTGACTTCGTCGCGGCCCTGCAGGAATTCAGTACGCGCCAGCGCCGCTTCGGGAGGATCACGCTGGTGACCTCCTAAGGAATGATCCTGAGCAAATCCGCTCAGCGAAATTCTTGCTGAAGCAAGTCCCAAAACGTCGTGCAAGACCACTCCCTCAAACATTCCAATTGCAGAGGGGTTCATTCTCTGTGGTGGTTGAGTTAATCTTATAAGTGGTCCCATTGAGGGGGGCGGAATGGCAACCGAATTGACGGGCAAGGTGGCGGTGGTAACGGGCGCATCGCGAGGAATCGGGTTCTGCATCGCGCAGGCGCTGCTTGAAGAAGGTGCGAAGGTATTCATTTGTGGGCGCGATCCTAAAGGTTTGCAAGGGGCGCTCGAGAAGCTTCGGAGTGCGACCCCCGCCAACGTGGATGGCTCGGCGGCGGATGTGCGAAGTTCGGAAGACTGCCGCAAACTGATTCGCGCCGCAGCGGAGCGATTCGGCGGACTCGACATCCTGGTGAACAACGCGGGCGTGGGAATCTTCAAGCCAGTTGACCAGCTCAGCGTGGAAGACTGGGACGTGACAATCCAGACCAATCTTTCCGGGGTCTTCTATTGCTGCCGGGAAGCCATCCCCCTGATGCGCAAGCGCGGCGGAGGATATATCTTCAATATCTCGAGCCTGGCCGGCGTGAATCCCATGCCCTCCGGCTCCGCCTACAACGCTTCCAAATTCGGTCTGAATGGATTCAGTGAAGCTATGATGCAGGACATTCGATACGACGGCATCCGTGTAAGCTACCTGATGCCCGGCAGCGTCGACACGGATTTTGCCGCCGAGCCGGGAACAAAACCCCGCCAGAGTTGGAAGCTAACCGGCGAAGATGTGGCCAAGGCGGTTATTGATCTGTACAAATTCCCAAGCACGGCTCTGGCGAGCCGTATTGAGATGCGCCCTTCACAGCCGCCCCGCAAGAAATAATGCGATCTGGAAGTCCCACGGCGAGATCGAGAAATTCGGAATTCTGTAGCGCGGGTGTCCCCACCCGCGACTGGTCGCGGCTGAGGACAGCCGCGCTACAGCCAGCCGCCGAAAGTTGCGGGGGCATCACCAAAAATCAAACTCAGACACTATCAGAAGTCCCAATCTTTTGCGGCTGACTTCGCCCATCGTGTACAATAAACTCTTGGGCGCAAGTGAATTGAGGGCGTCGCGCGGTTTATGGGACACGAGTCCAAAACCGCCTCTCCAATATTTGAATGTCGAACCTGCTTGACCAGCTCAATTCCCAGCAACGCATTGCGGTGGAACAGACCGAAGGCCCGCTGCTGATTCTGGCGGGCGCGGGCAGCGGCAAGACGCGCGTCATCACCTACCGGATTGCCTATCTGATTGAAGCCCTGGGAGTGCCTCCGGAAAATATTTTGGCGGTCACTTTCACCAACAAGGCTGCCGAGCAGATGAAGGAGCGTGTGGCCCGGCTTCTTGACGGCCGTGTGCAGTTGCGCTCCGGCGCCCCGCATGTTTCCACATTCCATTCCTTTTGCGTCAGCGTGCTGCGCCGGCACATCGACCACCTTGGGTATACGCGCGATTTTTCGATTTACGACGAAGACGATCAGCAGAGGCTGATGAAGACCTGCATTGCGGAATTGGGCTTGGAAGATCATGTCACCTCGGCGCGCAGCGTGCTGGGCCGGATCAGCTTCGCGAAGAACCACGGCCTGACTCCCGAGTTGTTGTATCAGCAGGCGAAGAGCGACCAGACGGAAAAGATTGCGGCGCTCTTTGACCGATATGACGCCAAGCTGCGGCAGGCGAATGCGCTGGATTTTGACGACCTGTTGCTGAAAACCGTTGAGCTCTTCTACAAATCGTCCGAAATCTGCCAGCAATATAACCGCAGATTCCCGTACGTGCTGGTGGATGAGTATCAGGACACCAATCGCCCGCAATACCAGTTGATTCGGCAGCTCACCCTGGTGAATCAAAATCTCTGCGTTGTGGGGGATGAGGACCAGTCAATTTACCGTTGGCGTGGCGCTGACATTCAAAACATTTTGAGTTTTGAAAAGGACTATCCCCAGGCGCGGACCGTGCGTCTGGAGCAAAACTACCGATCCACGCAGAAAATTCTGGATGTGGCCGGCGCGGTGGTGAGCCACAACCGGGAGCGCAAGGGAAAAACCTTGTGGACGGACCGCGCTGGCGGCGACGCCGTCAAAATCTACCAAGCATGGAACAACGACGAGGAAGCGGCCTACGTGGCGGACGAGATTTCAAGGGCCCTTGCCCAAAGCGCGGAGAGCAGCGTGGCCGTGCTCTATCGCACCAACGCCCAATCGCGCGTACTGGAAGAATCGCTGCGCCGAAACGGAGTTGCTTACCGGCTGGTGGGCGGTTTCAGTTTCTATGCGCGCGCGGAAATCCGTGACGTGCTGGCTTACGCCCGCCTGGCAAGTAATCCGCGCGATGCCACGGCATTTCAGCGCATCATCAACACGCCGGCGAGGGGAATCGGCGCATCCACACTCGGCTCCATCGAAGCGAATGCCCGCGCGCAGAAGATCACACTTTGGGAAGCACTGGCGGATGAGTTGGAAGCGCGGCGACTTCCCCCGCGTGCGCTGAATGCAATCGCAGCCTTCCACAAGCTTGGGAAAGACCTGATGGCCGACCAGGCAAGCCTGCCGATGGGGCAATTCTTCAAGAGCATTCTCGACCGCACAGGCTATGTGGAAATACTGGCGAGGGAAAATCAGCCGGAATCGCAGGACCGAATTGAGAATCTTCAGGAGCTTGTGAATGCTGCGCTGGAGGCGGAAGAGCAGGGCACGACGCTCGCGGAATTTCTGGACCACGCCGCGCTGGTTTCTGACTCGGATGATTACGACGAACGGGCGCGGGTAACGCTCATGACGCTGCACAGCGCCAAGGGGTTGGAATTCAGCCTGGTTTTCCTGGTGGGGATGGAAGAGGGGCTTTTTCCGCACCAGCTTTCTGTGGGGGATGACGCAGGCATTGAGGAGGAACGGCGGCTCTGCTACGTGGGCATGACCCGCGCGCGCGACCGCTTGGTGCTTTCCTGGGCGCGGGAGAGGCGCAGGTACGGACGCGATTCGATGGAAACCAGCCGGCGGTCCCGCTTTCTGGACGAAGTGCCTCCCAACCTGTTGGAGCCCGTGGGCGCCACCGCGTCAAAGGCTCGCACAACTTGGGAAAATGCCGTAAACTCAATCGCCGGTGCAGAACGTTACCTGCGCGAGCGAGGAATCGACCGCCCGCTGCCCAAGGTGCGGAGTTCATCCTCGCGCTGGAAGCTGGGGAGCCGTGTGCGGCATGCGAAATACGGCATCGGGACGATTTTGGATTGTGAGGGCGACGGCGAGGACAGCAAACTCACCATCAGTTTTCCGGGCTATGGACGAAAGAAGATGGTGGAGCGCTTTGCCGGGCTCGAGAAAGTCTAAATACACATCGACAGGATATTGAGCGAATGAACACGAAAAACATCAAAGATAAAGAAGAACGCAAGAAGCTGAAGCGCGCGGCGCGCAAGAAGCAACCGCCTCAACCCAAGCGCACAGAACCGCGCGGCTCCCACAAGCCCAAGGTGAAAAAGAAGGGGCCGGGTGCGCCTCCACGCAGAAAGTAATAAGCCGGTGCCGAGCGGCAAGTGATGAGTGAAGGGGAGTCAGGCCACTGGGTCATGAGTCCGTTTCGGTAATGATTCGGCACTCGATGTAAAGGAGCCCTTTGCCGAGCCAGCTTCTCCAGAGGAAGAGCATCGACAAGCTGATTGCCGACGCGGCGACGCCGGGGCACCAGCTTCGCAAGTCGCTCGGACCTTGGTCGCTGACGGCTCTGGGAATTGGCGCGATCATCGGCACGGGAATCTTCGTCCTTACCGGCACCGCGGCGGCTGGCGAAGTTCTGGAAGTCCACTCGCTGCTGAAAGCGCCGCTGCTGGAAGTAGTGTTGCACGGCGCGAAAGCGATCGGCACCGCTGGTCGGCCGGGTGCGGGTCCGGGCATTGCGCTTTCGTTCCTGCTGGTGGCCATTGCCTGCGCTCTGGCCGGATTATGCTACGCCGAGCTGGCTTCCATGATTCCCATTGCCGGAAGCGCTTACACCTATTCCTACGCGACGCTCGGCGAAATCATTGCTTGGATCATCGGCTGGGACCTGATTTTGGAATACGCCGTCAGCAATATGGCCGTGGCGGTGGGGTTCTCCGCGTACATCAACAGCCTTCTCGAGGGCTTTGGGCTACACCTTCCCGCCTCCATCAGCCAGCCTGTGTTTAACGACTCACTGGAGCGTACGGGCTCCTATTTCAACGTCCCGGGATTCCTGATCGTCATGATCCTCACCGTTATCCTGGTGATTGGAATTCGCGAGAGCGCCGGCGCCAACAACCTGATGGTGGGGGTGAAGATCACTGCGATTTTGATCTTCATCGTCGCCGCCTCGCGCTTCATTCATGTTTCCAACTGGAAGCCTTTCATGCCCAACGGGTGGCAGGGTGTCCTGACGGGCGGAGCGATTGTCTTCTTCACCTATATTGGCTTCGATTCGGTCTCGACGGCCGCTGAAGAGTGCAAGAATCCCCAGAAAGACGTGCCCTTCGGAATCATCGCCTCATTGATAATCTGTGCCACGCTCTACATCACCGTGGCGCTGGTCCTGACCGGCGCACAGCACTGGCAGACCTTGCGCAACGCCGCTCCAGTGGCCAATGCCCTCATGGCTTTGGGAATGCCAAATGTGATGAAGTGGGTCACCATCGGCGCGCTCACGGGAATGATCAGCTCCATGCTGGTTTTTCAACTGGGGCAGGCGCGTGTGTGGTTTGCCATGTCGCGTGACGGATTGCTGCCCGAGGTTTTTTCCAGGGTCCATGCGCGCTTCCTCACCCCGCACATCAGCACCTGGGTGGCGGGCTTTGCAGTGGCGATACCTGCCGGACTTTTTGACATTGGGACGCTCGCTGACCTTTCGAATATCGGGACGCTCTTCGCATTCGTGCTGGTTTCGCTGGGAGTTCTTATCCTGAGACGAACGGAGCCACAGCGCCGCCGCTCGTTCCGCACACCCTGGGTTCCCGCGGTGCCGATTCTCTCCATCGTGGCGTGCATCATTCTGATGGCCAGCCTTCCCTTGGAAACCTGGGGGCGATTTATCGTGTGGCTCATCATTGGTCTTTGCATTTATGCCGCCTATAGCCGGAAACATTCCGAATTCGGCAGTTCACCCCGCACGATGACCGATGCGGGTGCGCTTTCACAGAACGCCCATATGGTGCGCTAGCCCGGCTTATTCACGAATACCTGGAGCGATTGGGGAAGGCAAAGCGTTTCGCACAGAGGTCGCCGAGACGGTGCACAGAGACCGCAGAAAAGTCCGGGAATAACCTTCGTGCACTCTGTGATTGAGTAGTTGAAAGATTTCGTTCACGAACGGCTCCGTGAACTCTGTGTGAAACGTTCTTAGGTCCGCCATCCGCTGATCGTTTCATGAAGAATCTGGGCTAGAGACCCGCGCTTCACTCTCACCTGAAAATGGAAATCGGAGATTCTCTCGACTCATACATCGCCCGTTTGCCTAAGGTTGAGCTGCACCTTCATCTGGAGGGGTCGGTGCGGCCCGAGACTCTGCTCGAGCTATCTCAATCCAAGAGCGGGCTGAGGCAGGAAGCCGAAGAGTGGATCGCCGTCCGGCGTGCGAGCAATTTTCGTTATGAAAGCTTTCGCGACTTTCTTGAGGCGTTTAGGCTCATCTCCTTGCTGATTGAGACCCCGCGAGACTATGCCCTGGTAACCACTCGGCTGATCGAATGGCTGGCCAGTCAGAATGTGCGATACGCAGAGATCATTTTTGCCGCCGGAGTAGTGATATGGAAAAAACAATCTGTCGACGCGATTTTTGACGCCGTATCGAGCGCCGCGGAAGAAGCAGGGTCGCGCACGCGAGTGCGGGTGAAGTGGATTTTCGACGCCA
>JASHTZ010000728.1 GCA_030040295.1 Terriglobia bacterium
TAGCCGCATGACTTCGAAACATTCAAATCAGGATTTCGTTCCGGACGGCATGCTGGATAATCCCTCCTGGCAACGGACAAAATGGGTGAAGTTTGACCGGGACGCCTTCGGTCCCGCCGTCCATCCCGAAGCCGCCACGGAAATAGCTTCGCTCTGGACCGCCAGTTACGTCTACTTTGGATACCGGTGCAAATACACGACTCTGAATGTGTTTGAGGGCAAAGAGCCCACGAAGGATTTCTGGACGCTCTGGGAGCGGGACGTGGTGGAAGTCTTTCTGAACCCGCAACCCGAGCGGATGCGGCACTATTATGAATTTGAAGTTGCGCCGAACAATCTTTGGATTGACCTCGAGATCGATCTCGACAAGAAACCCTTCAATAATCCGAGCTGGAATTCGGGCTTCGAGCACGCCACGCACATCGATGCGGCAAAGCGCGTGTGGACGTGCGAGATGCGAATTCCCTTATCCGCCATGAAGGTAGCAGACCCGATCAAGGCGGGGGCCGAATGGCGGGTGAATTTTTTCCGCGCCGACGGCCCCGGCGGAGATGCCCAACGGCGCTTGCTTTCCTGGAGCCCCGTACAGAGTGAGAGTCATAACTTCCACTCGCCGTGGTCGTTCGGGGAAATCCAATTCGTTCACTAGATCCACCACCCGCTTGAATTCAGGGTTTCGAGGTTTTCGGCGCGACATGTCGCCGAAAAACTTGATCCCCGACAACGGCGTAAAGAAACTGATGGTTTGCGCCGCCAACGGCCACACCGGAGATGGGACCACCTGTGGGGTCAGCCTGTTCCGGCCGATTGATAATTGCGAACACCCTTCCCTGCGCGTCCAAAACTTGCACTCCCAGCAGCGTTGCCACGTAAAGGAAGCCCTTGCTGTCCACGGCCATGCCCGCCGCCCCGCTGGCCGAGCCTTCGTCAGTGGTCTCCAAACGAAAGTACGGTTCCTCATTCGCCAGCGAGCCATCGGAGTTGACCTGAAACGACCAGACCCACTTGCCATTCGGATCACTGGCATACAACAAAGATTGGGCGGGCGACAGGCACAGCCCGTTTGCAACCATCTGATGAAATCCCCAGTCCTCGTTCGGTCCATACTCGTTGTACTTGCCGGGTTTGTAGTAGGTGATCCCGCCATTTCCGGTGAAATAAAAACCTCCCCCGCTTGCCGCCACAATGTCCTGGCAGGGAACGTCCCTCTCGAGAGCCCGCGCCGTTGCTCCATCCGGTGAAAAGCTTACGATCTCCTCATCGTGGCAGGCATAGAGCCGCCCATCCGACCCGAACGCGAGCCCGTGCGCGCCGCCCGCATCTTTAACGAACGCCGACACGTTTCCGTCCGGGTCGATCCGATAAATCGACTTCCCCAGTGAATCCTCCAGGAACACGTTTCCTTGCTGATCGACAGCCATTCCACGAGCATTGCGCGGCAAAAGGGAACTTGGTGGTTTAAAGTGCGAGTCATTGTTCAGAGTCGCGACCAATTCCCAAGCTGGCGCAATATCCACCACCCCAGACCATCGATCGCCCAGATGATCAATCTTGGGCGCCGCAATCGCCTGGGGATAATCGCGCCACAGCCAGCGCAGGGCGTCGGGCATGACGGAGCCACCCTGAATCAAGTCGTGGTCCTGGTCGCCGGTGACGAATTTGAAGTCGTATCCGGCATAGGCAAGCGCCGACGCCATGGCTTGATTCGAAAGCCACCAGTCGCCGCCGAACATGTTCAGGTCGTGGCTGCCATCCTGAAGGAAAACGCGAATCGGCTTGGGCTCGGTTTTGCGAATCAGCACGGGGTAGATGTCGCCGCCGCGCAGGTCGGCGAAGCTGCCGATGAAGCTGAGAACTCGATGGAAAGCCTCGGGGTGCGTCCACGCCACCGTGAACGCGCTGATTCCACCGGAGCTACTGCCGCCAATGGCGCGATCGTTGGGGTCCGTGGAAAGGTTATAGCTTTTCGCGACCTCGGGAAGCATTTCATCGAGCAGGAAGCGCGCATTGCGATCGCTCAGGCTGTCGTACTCGTAACTGCGATTGACGCGAATCGTTTTGCCCGATGCGTCCTTCAGAACGCCAGGGTCAACCAGAATCGCGATGGTCACGGGCATTTCGTGCTTGGCGATGAGGTTGTCAAACACGATGGGAATCCGGGCGAGGCCACCCTCAAGCATGTAGGCGCGGCCATCCTCAAATACCATCACGCAGGCAGGCTTATCAGGATTGTATTGCGCGGGGACGTAAACATAATAGTCTCGAACTGTGCCCGGAAAAATCTTGCTCGTCCAGGTGTATTTTGTGACTTTGCCCTGCGGCACGCCGGGCTGGCGCTGCGAATCAGGCCCAAGGGGATACTCCTCGGCGGACTGCGGATTGGATTGTGCCCGGCTTGTCCCGGCAAATCCCGTGAGCGACAAACATGCGCAAAAGAGCACACACAAGCTCTTCATGATTTCCCCCCAAAATGCGTGGGAATCGTAGCACGCCGGTCCACCACGTGGAAGCGTCAATGGCCGCAAACGCGCAAAATAGCAAGGAGTCATTTGAAATGCCGGTCGCCGCGCCCCGCTCGTGTAAAATTGTCTTTGCAGAGCAACCTTCACCCGTGGCTCGGGTTCAGATGTAAGGGATTTGTGACGGATTGAATTGCAGGCCGGGTTGACATTAGGAGCAAGACATTATCGTCCTTTTATATCCCCAGTCGGCTGGCGAACCGGCACGCAAAGTTACCCACCACGAGTTCCCAAAGGTCAAACCCCGGTCGTGTAATTTAGCCCTTGCGTCGTGTAATAATGTACTGGCGAAGGCCGCGTAATGTGTTTACAAAGCTAGCTACTTCAATGAGTTGCGAACTTCCACTTATTGGAACGACGATTGCCAGTGCAGGGACTGACAATGGCAATTTGTCGTGCGAATTCGTTGTCTGAGTACTAACCGTAAGGATCCACCATGGACTTGATTCGCACCGATCTTTGAAACAACTCCAAGGAGGCAAAGATGCGCCGAGTCGCGCTACCGTTGATTGGGGCAATCCTCATTTTCATGTCGGGTTGTGGAAGCCAGTCGTCAAATACTTCTGGCACCACAACGAGTTCAAACCTGTCGCAAGCACCTGTGGGGCTCTCCGTCACGGACCAGCCGCCCACCGGCATTACCGTTCTTTACTTCGAGTTGAACATCACCGCCGCAACGCTTACCTCCTCCTCAGGGAGCACGGTATCGCTATTGCCCAGCAATGGTTCCATCCCTGTAAATGTGACGGACCTTCAAACCAACTCGGCTTTCTTGGGAAGCCGGAACGTGGCGGCGGGAGATTACACCAGCTTGGCGTTGACCTTCGCCAATCCGCAATTGACGATTTATAACAACACGGGCGCCACAACATCAGGGTGCGCCAATGACACCGTATGCACGCTCCAACCCAGCACCACGCCTCTAACCCTGACCTTCTCTTCATCGCCATTTCCCATCACCCTGAGCGCGAGTTCGCCCTTGGCGTTCATGCTGGACATCAATTTGAACACGGTCATCCAGTCGGATTTGTCGGTGAATCTTGCCGCTACCAGCGGCGTCACGGTTTCGACGCTGCCTGCGCCAAGACCCCAAATGGGCTATGTTGAAGGTACGGTTGAGAGCACGTTCACCTCAACCGCGTCGAACTCCAGTCAAGAAGGATTCACGCTCCAGACGCCCGATGGCCGAACCTTCAGCATCGATGTGGACAGCAGCACCACGTACAACTATCCCAGCTCCGTATGCTCGACGGCCAATTTTGCCTGCGTCATGACCCAGCAAGTCGTGCAGGCCCAAGTCACCTTCTCGAACGGTGCGCTGACGGCCACTACCGTGAATTACGAGCAAGCCGCAGGAGTGACGGTTTTGGAAGGCGACATCATCCGTCTGAGCACCTCCAACGGCAATACGATCATGGACATGATCGTTCAGAATGGACCGGGGGCACCCAGTGGATTCCACTTTGGCCAGCGTGCCTCGGTGACCGTTCCCTCGACGGGGGTGACCTACGGAATTGACACCGGCAGTTTCACCATTCCCAGCGGGCTGAGCTTTGCCAGCTCTTCAGACCTCTTGGTGGGCCAGGATGTCTTCGTGGCGGTTCAGGGCTCTATTTCGAACTCTTCGGCCAATTCCAGCGCCTGGATGGGCCCCGGACCCATCACTTTTACAACCAACAGCATTACCCTTGGACAAAGCCAGATCACCGCAACGGTGACGGCGGTCAACGCCAGCGCGTTGAGCTTTACGCTGAGCACTTTCCCCAACTTCTTCATGTGGTCCACACCCAATGCCTCCTCTACTCCTCCTTGGGCGCCCGTGAATATCACCGTGCAAACCACTTCCTCGACCACGTTCACGAACTTCACGACCGACAGCATATCGGGACTTACGACGAATAATGTGGTATCGGTGGGAGGCTGGGTGTTCTCCACCCCCAGTGGCGCAACCGCAGTCACCTTGGCCGCGAGCCAAGTGATGCTGCGGCCTGGGCCGACGCCGCTGTTCTAATCAGGAAGTTGTTGACGCAGCCAGAAATGCAAAAAGGGGACCGGCTCGCCGGTCCCCTTTTGTTTCGTCTGTGCCCCTGATCACGTCGAGGTTAGGTGACAATATCTATTTGCGCTTTCGTCGATTGCCTCCCGGACCCTGAATGTATCGATCCATGCGCTCCAGGAATTGAGTCATCTTTGTTTCTAGATCTCCCAAGCGCGATTCGCTTGCACGCACTTGTTCCACCAGGCGAATTTCCGCCTGGGCCAACCGACCAACCAAGTCGGTGATGGTCGCGATCTGCTCATCGTGCTTCTGAACTGATGCCGTGAGCGCGGCAAGCTGCTCGTCATGTTTCTGCGCGGACGCTTCCAAGCGTGCCTGCTGCTCTAGAATGAACTGCATGGTTCGTTCGACGTCCATGCGCTTGATTATACCGTAAGACCTGTCTCTACTCGAATTGCCTTTTGAATTCCTCGAACTGGCGGTGCAGCTCCGCGATTTGCCGCTGCAAATCCGTGATTTGCCCTTCGAGGTGCGGAATGCGGTCATCGGAAGCAGGCGCAGGAGCGGCGGGAAGGGCGTCTGCCGGCGGCGCCGTCCACTCCGCCTTTTCGCCCGCAAGCAACTGGGCGTAGCGCGGCTCTTTGGTGCCGGGCACGCGGGGCAATTTCTTGACCAGCGGCGGTTGCCACTCCATGAGCCTCTGAAGGGTCAATTCAACCGCGGCCAAGTCGTCATATCGGTGCATGCGCTCAGCGTGCTGGCGAAGCTCGCCAAGCGTTTGCGGGCCCCTCAGCATCAATTCGCAGAGCAGCGCTGTCTCGCGCCGGCCGAAATTGAAAACCTCCTGTGCCCGGTGCGAGTACTTCGTAACACGGCTATCGGCCGTGGACGTTGGTCCGGCCAATCCCTTCTTGTTCAATGCGTCGAGCACTTCGTGGACGCCCGCCTCATCCAGCGCCATGACGGGGAAGCGGTTCGATTTCTGATTACACGCGTTTACCAGCGCATTGAGCGACAGTGGATAATAATCCGGCGTGGTGATTTCCTTCTCGATCAGCGCTCCCAGCACGCGCACTTCCCTGTCCGTCAGCAGATCCAAAGCGATTTCCTCCGGGTTGAAACACTCAGCAAGCAGCGGGCTATTATAAGCCAATCCTACGAGCGGATTTTCCTGACAATTTTTGGCTGATTAGTTAGGCGTAGGCTTTTCTGCGTGGTCGATCACAAAGGTTTCAACAGGTCCCTTGGTGCGCTCCAATTTCAAGCCCAATTCCGGAATTAATCGGAGGAAGGAGTCAACGTTGTTCGGACCTGTATAGTCGGCTCCTGAGTCTGTGGGAGGCGCCGGTTGCCGGTAATCAAACGACCCGCTTAAATCCGTTCGATCCACCACCACGGTATGCAAATAGTAGTCTGCCGCAAATTTGGCCAACTGCGGCATCGAGCAATTGAAAATGACCCATCTTCCTGCGGCAAAACCCACATTTCCAGAATAACCGCTG
>JASHTZ010000729.1 GCA_030040295.1 Terriglobia bacterium
CACCAACTCCCAGATCGAGCGCGCCGGGTGATCCTCCTCAATCAGCAGCTCCACATCAACCGTTCGCATGACCAGTTGCCGCCGATTTACAATTGCCAATCTTCGACGAGTAACCGCAGGGTCTGTGTTCATGCTTCTACTCTACGCATTCCACCTTGCTCCAGTTACGCATTCCTGCCAATCTCTTCACACGTTCCTGGAACGAGTTTCCCGTATTTCCTCTCCTGGAACGTATTTCCACTTAGGGCTTCAGTTGGCCAGCGTACCGAGCGGCCACGATGTTTCTCTGCACTGCTTCCATAGCGTGAGCGTTGGGCATTCCCCTGGTCATCACGCCCTCAAAGAAGTAGCCCGTGGCCCAATTGCTGTTATCGCCGCCGATGCCGAGGATGATGGCTCCTTCCTGCCGCATGGGCTGATAGCCGTTGGGAAGAGGGATGATGCCGGTAGTGGTCAGGGTTCCGGACTGGGCATTGCCCTGGTAGATGGCGTAGGTGTGCTGGCCGTCGCTCGAGCCCATGTCGGTTACGAAGGTGGTGCCGGCGGGAACCTTGAGGTGGCCGTAGATGCCGTCCTCCATGTCGAGCCCTGCGTCGGGACTGCATGGGTTGCCGTGACACATGATGTTGATGGCGTCCATGTGGCCCGCTTTGTTGTCGAGATTGTTGGCCTCGGCGTTGCCGAAGTCGAAGCAGCACCTTTTGTTGAGATCGAGGGCGGAGGTAACCATGTAGACGCCCTCGGGCTCGCCGTTCACCGCCGTTTGTTTCGGGCTGTCGTTGCGATAGCCCATGCCAGGCGAGATGGAGACGCCGTAAACCTTGTGTCCGGCGACGGTTGCGGGCAGAGCGTTGGCTACGGCGGGGATGTCGTAGCCGTCGGGGCCGGGTCCGTGCGCTGCGCCGCCTGCGGGCGCGGGCGTGAGATCATTATGGTTGGGTGACTGGTCATAGAGTTTGGTTATGGTGCAGGATGTGCCGGAGCAGAACGTATCCTGCGCGGCGGCGTTGGCGTAGCCGTCAGGAAGCAGACCGATGTTCGTGTCTGTCTTATCGGACTGCCGCGTGACCTGGTAAAGCGGGCCTGTGTATGCCCTGTACAGGGCACGGGTGGTGCTAAACGCCGCAACACAGGGAGTGGAAGATGCGTAGAGGTCGCACGGACGAGGTCTGATCTTTTGGGCGGAAGCTGCGCCGGCCGCGGTTATCGCGACAGCGAAGAGAACAACTGCGGCTGACAGGATTTTTCCGAACAACGAGCATGATTTGAGTCGCATGGGCTTGTGAGTTCCTTTGCTTTATCGATTTCGCTCTTCAGCCTGACAGTTTATCAGGGTGATGGACATTCAGGAATTACCCAATAGTAAGCGCTGAAAAGAAAAAACCTCTCGCAGAGGCGCCAAGCCGCAAAGCAGTGCCAATCAGAAGGGATTTGTGCCTTGCGCGACTTTGCGTCTTTGCGCCTCGGCGTGAGATTGTTTATTTCTTGACACCTTCCGGGAACCTATTTCCTCCCGGGACGCGGGCTGGATGCCCCGTGACACTGGACGCGGAGCGCAGCCATGATGCATAGTAGCCGGTCGATGCCGAGAAGCACAATAAAGCGAAGTCGCGTTCTCTTAGACCGCCGGATTTTGAGCTTGATGCTGATTTTCGCCGGCCTTGTGGTTGTTGCCACTACACGGTCCTCATGCGCAAGGTCCACACTAGGCTCCGCGCGTGCTGCCGCAACGTCAGCAGCGGAGTTGCAAACGCTGCGCAATGTCGGCAAAGCCTATTTCGAGCAGGGAAAATACGCTGAAGCCATCGAGCGGTTTCAGCAGGTCGCGGCATCCGGTGAAGCGCTGGCCACAGACCACTTGAACCTGGGCCTCGCCTTGATGCAGGACAACAAGCTGGACGCGGCGCTGGGGGAAATCACCACGGCACGGCAGATGGATTTGCGCCTGGTGGCGGCGGAATACAACCTGGGCATTCTTTACAAGCGCGAGTGGCGCAATCCGGATGCGGAAGCCGCGCTGAAGCAGGTGGTTGCCGCCGATTCCCAAGACCCCGCCACGTGGTTCAACCTGGGAACGGTCTACTGCGCCGATAAGAAGTTGGACGACTGCCTTGACGCCTACCAGCACGTCATCGATATGGGCTTTGGCCGGGGCCAAAACTTTTATGTTGCTTCGCTCTTTCGGACTTTTACGGCGCTTAGCCGTTTGAAGCGCCAGGATGAGGCGCAAAAAGCGCTGAAGCACTGGGAAACCCTGCACAATAAGGTTCCCAACATTTCCCTTCAGGATCCGGCCTTGGAAGGCGGAAAGTACGGAGGAATATTCGTGCCGTCAATGCCTCCCACGGCGGACACGCAACACGCCACCATCGAGAGCGTAACGTTTGAGGAACTGAGCGGGAAGTTCGGCCTCGGCCTGGAGGCGACGCCCGCCTCGTTCTTCCCGCACCTGCCCATCAAAGCTTCAGACTACTCTCTGGAATTTGCCCGGAAGAATCTGCTTCCCCTCTTCGGCCCCACAATCGCCGTTGGGGACTACGACAATGACGGCCATCCGGACCTCTATGCCGTAAATCCGTCAGGAACGAATCATCTCTTCCACAATAATGGCGACGGCACCTTCACCGATGTGACGGAAAAGGCAGGAGTGGCTGGGCCGGGCGCCAGCCTTTCCGCTACCTTCGCCGACTTTGATAACAGCGGCAAGATGAGCTTGTTTGTAGCGGGCCTCAATGGAGTGAGAGTTTATCAATATACGGGCAACGGAGCATTCAGGGACATCACCGCGAAGACGGGACTTAAGCCCGAGCCCGGCGAAGTTGACACCCGTGCCTTGTTGTTCGACGCCGATAATGACGGGTTTCTGGATCTGGTGGTCACGGCTTACACAAATCTAAATGAGCCTCCCCGCAAAGACCAGTTCCTGTTCCCCGACGATTTCGCCGGATCCATGACGCATTTCTTTCGCAACAACGGCGACGAATCGTTTACCGAGGTCACGGCGTCCGCCGGACTCGCCGGCGCGCGGGGAAGAATGCGCGGGGCGGTGTTCGCAGATTTCAATAACCGTGGCTACAACGACCTCTTCCTGTTCCGCGATGATGGGCCGCCCATGCTGTTCGAGAATCGGGGAGAAGACAAATTCGTTCTGAATCCGGCAGCGGCCCCGGCGATTGCCAAGGCCGCAGTGCTTGACGCGCAGGTGGCGGACTTCAACCACGACGGATATTTTGATTTGGCGATCTGGACCAGGGACGGTTGCCAGGTATTAATCAACGAGCGGGACGGAAAATTCGCGCCGCAGGCGATGCCGGCCATTTCCGCACCCCCAAACCCCTTCGCTTTTCGCGGGACGGTGGCGGATGTGAATGGTGACGGCTTCCCCGACCTGCTCAGCGAAGATAATTCCGGCCGGCTGCATTTATTCGTGAATCGCCTGGGACGATTCCAAGAAGGATCGATGGCGTTTCCCGGCGGCGGCTCCAGCTCTTTCAATTTCCTCGCGCCCGCCTGGCTCGGAAGTCCTGCCAAACTTGACCTGCTGGCGACGACTCGCCAGGGGCAGATCCGCGTATTTGAGAAGCAGGGACAACCCGAGCATTGGGTGGACTTGAGTATGATGGGTTTCAAGAGCAACATCCGGGGCATCGGCAGCGTGGTGGAGTTCAAGGCGGGCAATTATTACAACAAGGTGGTGGTGACGCGCAGCCCCGTGCGGGTTTTTACCGGCGACCTAACGAAACTCGATGTTATCCGCGTCACCTGGCCGAACGCCGTGGTGCAGAACTGGATTGATGTGAGCACCGACAAGGAGATTGAGGTGCGCGAATCCGAGCGGCTGGCGAGCTCCTGCCCCTTTCTTTACGCCTGGGACGGCCGGAAGTTTGTTTACGTCACCGACGTGCTGGGCGCGAGCCCGCTGGGCGAACTCGCCCCGGACGGCACATACCTCAAGCCTTTTCCCGAAGAATTCGTTCGCCTGCCCCACTGGGTGCAGGCTTCCGCCGGAAGATTCGTCTTTCAGTTGACTGCTGAAATGCGCGAAGCCGATTTCTTTGACCAGGCCAAGTTGTACGCCGTCGATCACCCCGCGAGTGAGGAGATCTACACGAATGAAATCTATGCCTCGAATCCCGTCACCCCCACCCTCTACGCGGTCCGCGACAAGCATTTTCCAGTGTCGGCCGTCGACGGTCATGGAAACGACGTTCTGCCCTTGCTTCTGATGCAGGACGGCCGCTACCCCGCAGATTTCGCGCGCGATCGCATCCTGGGGATGGCGGAGCCGCACACGCTCACGCTTGACCTCGGCAAGTTGCCGGCCGATGCTCCGGTAAGCTTGTGGCTGAACGGCTGGGTTTTCTGGACCGACAGCAATGCCGCCCGCGCGCTCATGTCCAACCGCAAGCTCAGCATGATCCCGCCGTACTTGCAGGTGCGTGATGCCTCCGGAAAATGGGTGACAGTGATTTCCGACATGGGACTGCCCAGCGGCTCGCATCGCACCATGCGCGTGAACCTGGCGGGCAAATTTCTTTCCGCCGATCGCCACGTGCGCATTGTGACCAATCTCTGTGTGTATTGGGACCAGATTTTTTTCACGACGCAGGAAGGGCCTGCACCCGCGGCCATGGAATTGCCTCTGGTCAACGCCGACCTGCATTACCGCGGGTTTTCGACCGCTGCGAGCGATCCGCAGCACGTTGCGCCTGACTCGTTTGATTACGAGCGGGTGACGTCCGCAGCGCCTTGGAATCCCCTGCGCGGCAACTATACGCGCTACGGTCCCGTGGAAAAGCTGCTCGCCCGCTCCGACGATAAAATGGTGGTCATGGCGACAGGTGACGAGCTGACGGTGGTGTTCAGCCCTCGCTCACTGCCCGGCTTGAAGCCGGGATGGAAGCGCGATTACTTCCTTCGCCTGCGCGGCTACGCCAAGGATGGGGAACCGAACACGGCATTTGCCTGGACAGTCGCCCCCTTGCCTTTCAGCGGCATGTCCAATTACCCGCCGGGCACAAGCGACCGCGCGCCAAGCACGCCGGAGTATCAAGACTATCTCCGCCAATACCAAACGCGGCCCGGCCACGCGCTGATACCGCCACTGGCGCCGGCGGTTCGATAAGCAAGCTTGTCAATGAGGAGTGCCCGGAAAGGATTCGGCTTTGAGGGGATAGCTAGAGTTAGAGGCTACTTTAGATCAAGGCGTCTTTCCATAACCGCCCTGGGCGGTAAGGGCGGCGCGCGCCCTATACATCTCCGGATCATCCGGCTGCCATGTCGCCAAGCCGTCCACATAACGGTTGCACATGCAAAACATCGCGGCAATCAAGACGGTATCGTGAATCTCCAGATCGGTTGCACCCTCACGGCGGGCCCGGGCGATGTCTCCCTCCGTGACATACTTCCCGGACTGCTGAACCTTGCCGGCAATCGCCAGCAGCGCCTTGAGCTTGGGGGAGAGCTCTGCTCCTTGATAGTCCTGCTTCACATCCGCCACGAGCTTTTCATTCCCGCCCAGATGGTATGCGGCAATGGCGCCATGAATGTTCTGGCAAAAAAAGCAATCGTTCTGGGCGGAAACGTAGGTAGCGATGAGTTCGCGTTCGCCGGGCGTCAAGGTGCTTGGCCCGCGGAGCAGCACTTCCGCCAGCGCGTTGATGGGCTTCGCGGTTTCAGGACGAAACGCCAGGGGGCCGCGAATCCCCGGCAGTCCTTCCGGCAAGTTGATATACGGCATGGTCCCCTCGGGAGTTTATGCTTTCGCCTTTTCCGTTTTCGCGGGCGGCGCATCGGCTCGAAGATAGCCTTCGTCGGCCATCCGGGCGCCCATTTGACGGTACAAATCGGCATTGTGGGGCGCCCAGGTTCCCAGCCCATCCAC
>JASHTZ010000730.1 GCA_030040295.1 Terriglobia bacterium
TTTCCCGCTGTATGCGCGAAGCCCGTATCAAGTGGAAGACCTGGGGCAATGCGCCACGGCAGTTTACCGGGTTTCCTGCGCCGACTCAACTCGCAGAGTCAGGCCGTCGACCGCCTGCACGCGGACCTGCGCACCCTGCGGGATCCGCTGGCCGGCGCGCGCTCCCCAAATTTCACCATGTACGAGAACCTTCCCCGACGGGTCGAGGTCCGTGTACGCCACGCCCAGCAATCCGATCATTCCTTCCTCGCCCGTCACCGCTTTGCGGAGCTTGGCGGCCACGGCATAGTGCAGCAAGATAATCGTGATGATGGCCAGGGGGAGCGCCACGCCGAGGGCCGTGGAGATGTGGATGCGCGCCTCCGGCCAGGGCGATTTAACCAGAATCAGGGCGCCCAAAACCAACGCGATGACCCCACCTACTGCCAACACACCGTGCGACGTTACCTTGACCTCCAGAGCAAACAGCACCAGACCCGTAAAAATCAGCAATACGCCGACATAGTTAAGGGGCAGGAAATTGAAACCGTACAGGGCCAGAACCAGCGAAATTGCTCCCACCACGCCCGGCGCCACCAATCCCGGGTGAGTGAACTCGAGGTAGAGGCAAAGCACTCCCAGCGCGCCAAGCAGGAACGCGATATTCGGGTCCGCCACCCACATGAGCAATGATTCGATGCGTGTGATGCGGTAGACCTCGATGTTTGCATCAGTCAGATGAAGAGTCTCGGCTGGACCATTAATACGCGGAACAGATTTGCCGTCATACTGAGCGAAGATTTGACTCGGCGAGCCGGCCACGCCGTCAATCAGTTTGTCTTCCAATGCTTCCTTGTCGGTGAAGGAGGCGCTTTTGCGCACCGCGTCTTCCGCCAGAGCCACATTCCGCCCGCGCTTCTGCGCGATCGACCGGATGTAGGATGCAAGATCGTTCTCGATTTTTTCGCTCATGGTCTTGTCGGAACTCATTCCGAGCAAGTCCACGGGGTGGGAGGCGCCGGTGTTGGTCCCCGGAGCCATCACGGCTAAATCGCCCGCCAGCAGCACGAAAAAACCTCCGGAAGCAGCGCTGGCGCCGCTCGGTGCGACATAGGTAATAACCGGAGCGCGCGACGCGTAAATGGCCTGGACAATATCCTGCGTGGCGGTCACCAGCCCGCCCGGCGTGTTCAATTCCAGAAGGATCGCGTCAGCATGGTGATCGTTCGCGTAAGCGATTCCCCGCTCCACATATTCCGCGCTCACCTGGTGGATCATCATGTCGAGCTTGATTTCCACAACTTCCGGCCGAGGCTGTTCCGGTGAGAGAGGTGGCGAAGGGAAAGCACTCGCCGCGGCAACTATCAGCAAGGCTACGTTGCGCAGAATTTTGGCGTTCAAGGGGTCTTCCCCGCCGTCGGAGCTGTGGCGCGGATTTGTTCCAGGAACTGCTGCGCTTCCGAATTACCGGGATCGAGTTGCAGCGCCGCCTGTCCCTGCGTGCGGGCCAGCTCCGGTTGATTCATCGTGAGATAAACTCGTGCCAGCGAAATCCGAGCCTCCGCACTGTCTTTCAGTTTCAGCGAGGCTTGGAATTCCCTCACCGCGTCCTGATCCTTGCCCTCGCCGGCGAAGGCCTGGGCGAGCAGGAGACGCGCCTGGGGGTCCGATGGGGATAGTGCCACGACCTGGGCGAACTCGCGTTCGGCCTCCCCGAAGCGATTTTCCGCCAGGAATTCCTTCCCCTGGGCAACATAAGCGTCAATGTGCTCCTGCGGTGAAGCATTCGCAAGGTGCTCTTCCATAGCGTTGTGCAAGGCCAGCTCCAAAAACCGGAAGGCCCGGCCGTCATAGGTTTTTTTGATTCGCGGCGTGGGGAGCACGTCATCAGGCCGCTCAGCCGCTGCTCCCACTTCGTGTTGCGCCAGCCATTCGAGTTCCGCCTGCTCGGCCTCATGATTGCCCAACCGGCCGAGCGCGACAGCGAGGAGCGTGTGGGACTCGGAATCATTGGGATCCGCACGCACCGCCGCCTGGAGCGATTCCGCCGCTTCCGCATAGCGCCCTTCGTGCCACAGCGCCACGCCCCGGTTGAAGCAGAAATCCACGTCAGAGGGGTTGCTGCGGTAGGCGCGCTCGAAATTCACCAGGGCCTCATCATAGCGGCCGCGCCGAGCCTCCAGTACGCCTACGTTATTCAACACTTCGTCCAAAGGCAGAACCTTCTTGAGTGTTTCAAACTCCTCTTCCGCCGCCGCTTCCCGCCCCAAAAAGAAATCATCCACTGCGTGCAGGAAGAGCGATTCATCGTAGGTCGGGTCATTGGGCTGGATCTTCCCCAACCAAAGCGCGGAGTTCGCATAGTCCTTCTGCTCAAAATAATACCGGCCAAGGGCAAACGTTGCCCGATGGTCCGTGGGGTCCAGGCGCTGCGCTTCGGTAAAAAAATGCAGGCGGGCGGCGCTGTCCGTGGCCACCAGGCCGCGCACGTAATTTTCAAAGGCATCGAGGCGGATGTCGTGGAAGCTCCGGCGAAAGTCGTCCTCACTGCCCGCCGTGAAGTCGGGGTCGTGCAGCGCCAGCAGCCGCCACGCCAGGCGCGTCTGCAGCTCCACCAGTTCGGTCAAGGCGCCGGAAACCTCCAGAGGCGGCGAGAGTTTCAGTTGTTTGACGTCAAGAAGTTGGGCATGGGCCACCAGTCCGTTTTCCGTCAGATTGAAATTTCCGACCACGGCCCAATCCACGCCCAGCGTTTGCGCCACTTTGATCTGGCTCGCCAGCGTCAAAGGCGAGTCCGCAGGAATTCCCAGTTGGGCGTAGGCGGCATTGCGCTCGTCCCGGTCGAGAACATAATTGTCGGGCTGGGGAAGCCTTGTCGAGAGAACCTGAGCAAAACTCTCGGAAATCCAGTTCAGATCCGCACGTGGGCTGAGGTTTTCAAAAGGAAAGACCAATAAGGTTCGCACCTCTGACGAGCCGCGGAGCTGCCAGGGGAGAAAAAGCAGGAGCACAATAAGTCCGAGCCTTCTTCGCATGCGATTTCAATTCGGCCAACTCATTATAGCACCGCGCGCGATCCGGCCTTTTTCGCCCACGGTCCCTTGCTCAATTCTTGATGGCGACGGGCGGATTCCGAAGAAGTTCGACGAATGCCGGGTATTGGCTGATCCTTTTGAAATCAGGGTCCTCATCGATCCGCTTCCGGTCGGTGAACCCGTCTTCCATCGCGCGCCGCAGGTAGTGCACGGCATCCTCCGCGTTGCCGGATGCGGCAAAGGCTTTGGCCATGTAGAAATAGAATTTCACGCTCGATTCGCTGGTGTGGATCACCGTCCCGACGGCGGACTCCTCCGCCAGCACGTTGGGATCAATGCTCAGCGCGTTGCGGAATTCCTGCTCCGCTGCCGGGTACTTCCCCACCCGCGCATAAGCGATTCCCAAGTTGATGTGAAAGGCCGCGTTATCACCCTTTTTCTGGATTGCGCGCTCGTAATACTTCACGGAGCGGCCATATTTCTTCTCCATGTAGTAG
>JASHTZ010000731.1 GCA_030040295.1 Terriglobia bacterium
GACGCTCAGCACACTCACCACCTTGCCGTTGCGCTCGGCGGTCTTGACGTTGATCACGCCCTTGCCGGCGCGCGATTGCAGGCGGTATTCAGTGATGGCGGTGCGCTTGCCGTAACCCTTCTCGGTAACCGAGAGGATCAGTTCCTTCTCGCCGACAATTTCCATGCCGATGATGTAGTCGCCCTGCGGCCCAGAGCCGCCTTTAGGCGACGGGTCGCCCTTGTCCAGGTCCATGGCGTTCACGCCGTAGGCGGCGCGGCCCATATCGCGCACGTCGGATTCGGGGAAACGGATGGCCATGCCCTCGTGCGAGGCCAGGAAAATCGTATCGCGGCCGGAAGTAAGCTTGGCGCCGATCAGCACGTCGCCCTCTTCGATCTTCATGGCCAGGATGCCGCGCGAATTGGGGTTGGAAAATTCCGCCAGGCGCGTCTTTTTGATAATGCCGTTGCGCGTGACCATGGTGATGTAACCCTCGGCGGCGAGAACATCTCCGTCCACGGTAACGTCCTTAGGCTCCTCGGGCAGTTCTTTCACGGCCACGACGGAGGCGACTTTCTCTTCTTTGGAAAGATTGACGAGGTTCAGGATGTGCTTGCCCTTGCCGGCGGCGCCCACGTCGGGAATTTCGTACACCTTCAGCCAATAGAGTTTGCCGGTGTTGGTGAAGACCAGAACGTAGCTGTGCGTGGAGGCGATGAAGAGGTTTTCGACAAAATCCTCATCGCGCGTCTTCATGCCGATGCGCCCCTTGCCGCCGCGCCCCTGCTGGCGATAGGCGCTGAGCGGGGTGCGCTTGGTGTAACCGGAGTGCGAAATGGTGATCACCACGTCCTGAACGGCGATCAGGTCCTCGAGCTTGATTTCGCCCTGCTCCTCGATGATCTCCGTGCGCCGCTCATCACCGTAGTTTTTTTGGATTTCCTTCAACTCGCTGACGATGACTTTTTTCAGGACCTTGTCGCTGGCCAGAATTTCCTGGTACTCGGCGATTTTCTTCAGCAGCTCGTCGTATTCCTGCTGAATCTTGTCGCGTTCGAGGGCGGTGAGGCGCTGCAACTGCATTTCGAGAATCGCCTGCGCCTGGCGCTCCGTGAATTCGAAGCGGTCCATCAGGCCAGTGCGCGCTTCAGCGGGAGTTTTGGAGGCGCGGATGAGCTTGATGATGGCATCCATCACTCCGAGCGCCTTCAGGAAGCCTTCCAAAATGTGGGCGCGCTCCTGGGCCTTGCGCAGGTCGTGCTCCGTGCGGCGGCGCACCACTACCACGCGATGGTCAATGAAGAGCTGCAGCGCTTCGGTGAGCGGCAGCGTGCGCGGTTGGCCGTTGACGATGGCCAGCATGATCATGCCGAAGGTTTCCTGAAGCTGCGTGTGCTTGTAGAGATTGTTGAGAATCACTTCCGGCTGCTCGCCGCGCTTCACTTCGATGACAATGCGCATGCCCTCGCGGTCCGATTCATCACGCATGTCGGCAATGCCTTCAATTTTCTTGTCCTGCACCAGTTCGGCGATGCGCTCAATCACCTTGGCCTTGTTCACCTGGTAGGGGATTTCGGTGATGACGATTTGAACCTTGTCCTTGCCGGTGCTCTCCATGGCGGCCTTGGCGCGCATGGTGAACTGGCCGCGGCCGGTTTGATAGGCGGATTTGATTCCGCTCTTGCCGTAGATGTAGGCGCCGGTGGGAAAATCCGGTCCGGGAACGAGCGCCAGAATTTCATCAATCGAGGCGCTGGGTTTGTTGAGCAGCAGGATGGTGGCTTCGATAATTTCAGAAAGATTGTGCGGAGGAATCTTGGTGGCCATGCCCACGGCGATTCCTTCCGAACCGTTAATCAGCAAATTCGGAACGCGCGTGGGCAGGACGAGCGGCTCCTCGGTGGACTCATCAAAATTGGGAGTGAAGTCGACGGTCTCCTTCTCGATGTCGGCGAGGAGTTCGGCGGCCAGGCGCGTCAGGCGAGCTTCTGTATATCGCATGTGCGCGGCGGGGTCCGCATCCACCGAGCCGAAATTTCCCTGGCCGTCGCACAACGGATAGCGCATGTTGAATTCCTGCGCCATGCGCACCAAAGTGTCGTAGAGCGCCACGTCGCCGTGGGGATGGTACTTGCCCAGAACCTCGCCCACGATTTTCGCGCTCTTGCGGTAAGGCTTGTCCGCCGTAAGGCCGAGTTCGTACATGCCGTAGAGAATTCGGCGATGCACGGGCTTCAATCCGTCACGCACGTCGGGCAGCGCCCGGCCGATGATGACGCTCATGGCGTAATCGAGATACGACTTGCGCATCTCGTCTTCGATATTGACGGGGACTTCCCGCGACGGCTTGATGAGTTCCTGGTCACCCATGCGTTGGCTTCCTTAGCGAGTCAGATTTACCCATCTATTTTAGCGGATTTCTGGTCCGAATGGGGTTCTGATTGCGGCTTCGGGAAGCGATCCGGCGCGAAACTTCAATGCGGCTAAGCGGTTGTGTTTTCAAGAACATCGTGGGAACGATCGTCATTTCTTGATTCACTTTTTTACCCGCAGTCAGCTATTGGTGTGAGCTGAGTAAAATCGTAGGTTTCTTGACGAGTGACATTCAGGCCTCCGTTCAGGCGGTAATTTGGGGTGAGCGGGCCGCTCGGCCCCCGCCTGCGCCGCAGGTACTGGTATAATTGGCGGCACGATGCGAACCAGGGAAGAAATCCTTCAGGAAATTCAAAGGACCGCGCAGGAGAATGGCGGCGTAGCGCTCGGGCTAGATAGGTTCGAGAACGAGACTGGCATCAGCCCTTATGAGTGGGGGAAATTCTTTGCAAGATTCAGTGACGCCGTCAAGGCGGCCGGACTCGAGCCACAAAAGTGGACTTCCCCGATTCCAGACGATTTGTTGATTGAGAAAATCGTTGCGCTCACGCGCAAGCTTGGGAGATTTCCGACGCAGGGGGAAATTGAGGTCGAGAGAAGGAATGACCCGCAGCTACCCAGTTTGACGGCAGTCAAGCGTTTTGGCACAAAGGAAACAACGGCCCGTAAGGTGGCCCAATACTGCACAAGTAGATCTGGCTACCAGGATATTTTGAATCTTTGCACGCCTCTTCTCTCGGCACAAAAGACGAAGAGGGGTGAGCCACCTAACATCGAGGCTGGAGAGGTTTATCTGTTTAAGTCCGGCCGCTATTACAAAATCGGGAAAACGAATGACACAGTAAGGCGAGGAACTGAGATAAGAATCCAGTTGCCCGAGAAAATGAATTTGATTCACTCAATCAAAACAGACGACCCCAGTGGAGTTGAGGCCTATTGGCATAGGAGATTCGAACTCAAGCGCCTGAAAGGAGAATGGTTTGACCTCGACGCTCAAGACATCAAGTCGTTTAAGCGATGGAGGCGCATATATTAGCATTCAAGCTGATCAAAATAATTTGATATCGCTCTGCTTCACGGCCTTCCGCAAATCGGCATCGAGGGTTGCAAGCTGGGCGTTGTGCCGGACGGCCAACTCCAAATAGGCTGCATCGTAGGCTGAAAGGTTGTGGGTCCTCCCCACAGGCAGAACCCGGGAAACAGTTGGACCAACGGATTGCTGGTCCTGTGAAATTTGCAGGCTTTCAAGCAACGCGATGAAGCGGAAAATCTCTGCCTGCTTTATCCTTTTGCGCCGCTCGCCCACCAGAATTGCGTTGGCAATCTCCAGCGGCCAGACAGCCGGGACGCGGATGGGAACTCCCTTTAGCGCCACGAGCATCCGGTCGGCCTCGGGGGTCCACTCATCGGGAAAACACCAAGCCAGCGCCAACGAGGCGTCAACCACGACGGTGGTCATCGCCGCCCCTCGTTTACCATCTCGCGAACGCTCATGGTGTCCGGCTTGACCCGCTTGCGCAACTCCCGCATCCCCTCCACGATTTCTTCGTGAGTCAGCCTGTGGGGCGACTCCTGGATAGGTACGAGCATCGCGGCAGGAACCCCATTTCGCGTAATTGTGATTCTTTCCCCTTTCGCCACCCGGTCGAGAAGAGCCGAAAGGTGGGTCTTCGCTTCAAATGCCCCGACTGCTCCCATATTGTCCTCCAACTAGTCTAAACTAGTCTATTCTATCAAGTGTCCACGACCCGGTCAAGAGTGAGTTCCCCCCGTCTATTTCTTGTAAACAACCCCGCCCTTCATCACGAAGGCGACGTGCTCGGTGGCGGTGATGTCGGTCAGGGGGTCGCCGGGGACGGCGATGATGTCGGCGTAGAATCCGGGCTTGAG
>JASHTZ010000732.1 GCA_030040295.1 Terriglobia bacterium
TGAGCAAACTTGGTTTCTCGATATGGTGCTACTCAAGGGCCGGGAACTCCGTGAGAACCATTTACAGCCAGCGTTCGATCACGACGATCAAGTTTGCTCGAATGAGGGTTGTAATGACCTCACCGCGTAGCGGAGAAAGGGCGCATGCCCAGCACCATGCGTCGATAACGTCTCCGTTCCTCTAACAGGGAAACAACCATATGGATGAGGGCCACGCCCAAAGACGGGCCTCTTCCCGATGGCGGGATTAGAAGGCGGGATTGTCGGCGGAAGACGAGGAATGGCCGGTGGGGTCGTGCAATGCTGCCAGCGCGATCCTATTGCCCTGCGTTTGGCTCCAACTTGGCACTTCCGGTGCCTCACTTCGTCGTTCCGGTGATGTGAAGTGCGAGCAGGTTCGCTCATCTGCTTCGCCTGACCCGTTCTAGCGACGCTCTCCTCGTGGTCCTGCCACTCTCGTTTCTCTCGCCCGCCGTGCAGCGAACATTCACGGTTGACCGCCGCCCGAATGTTTCGGCTCACGTCACCCGCCCGTTGGCCCACTCTCAATCGCAGCGTTCTGGTACACACCTCCGTTCTGTCCCTTTTTCTCGCGGGCACGGCTCGGGGTAATTCACTGCGCCCGGCGGACGCACGCTCGGCTTGCGGCTTCGCCGCCCCCACGGGTTGCGGCCCCCTCCAAAACAATCCAGCGGCCAAACGATAGGTTAGGCCACCAGGCAGGATTCTTTTGGTCCCTCCGCAAAAGCCGCCTTGGGAGCAGAACCCTCTCGCTTTCAGGGTGCCCCGCGAGAAGCGGGAGCAGAAAACGGAGGATTTTATCGTGTATCAGAACAGCGTCGATTTGATGGGTTTTTTAGGATCGGATGCCGAAACCCGCAACACTCGGGACGGCGTGCCTTTAACCGTACTTTCGCTCGCCACCAAGCGGTCGTGGAAAGACGGTAAGGGCGAGTGGCAGTCCCACACCGACTGGCATCGCGTCACATGCTTCGGTCAGGTCGCCGAATTCGCGTCCAGCTTGACGAAGGGCGCGCACATTCACGTCACCGGCTATCTTCGCTCACGCGAAATCGAGAAGAACGGCACAGGCCGCGGCAAGAAAAACGGAGCCAAGTCAAAGGTCCGGGCTTGGGAAGTCCGCGCCATCCGAATTGCCAAGCTCGACCGCGCCGTCCAAGAAGATCCTTCCAGCGACGTTCCCGCCGACAATCCCGCCTTGTAATCCCCGCCCCCCAGGGCCTCGCCTTCGGGCGGGGCCCTCCTTCCTTTTTCTTGTTTTAGCCTGCTTGTTGACTTTCGCTTTTTATTCTCCTATCATCGCACCTTGTGCAGCGGAGGATCATCCATGAGCACCGTAGTCTTGCCAACCAACACTCGGATACGCCCTTGGCGGCTCCCAAGGCAGGGCCTCGCGATATTTGAAGGCAGTTGCAATGTGCCACGTTTGAGCCATTATTTCCTGCCATCGCTCGTCGGCGCAGGCAAGAACGTTCTGTTTCTCGACGGGGCCAACTCTGTGGACCCTCGCCTCATGTCCCGGCTGGGTCGGCGACGGGGGATCCCCTTTGACCGATTCAATCGGTGCGTGCGAGTTTGCCGGGCGTTCACGTGCTTCCAGCTTACAGAGTTAATCGCGCGTGTTCCCAAGTTCCTTACCGAATTCCCCGCAGAGGTGGTGGTCGTGACAGCCTTCCCGGAGCTGTATCTTGACGAAGACATTCGAGATTGGGACGCTCGCGTCGCCTTCGGGCAGGCACTCCAACACCTTCGTTCGCTGGGGCAATGCAACGCGCCGCCTCTCGCTGTAGGTGTGTTCTCCTCATACGGGATGTTCGCGCCCGCGGCGGCCCGCCAGCGCTTCTTCGAGGCAACCTGTGTGGCGGCCACCGAGGTTTGGAAATTTCAACTCGCTGAAGACGGGCGGCCACGACTCTTGCGCGCGGCGGCTCTGTCGGAGAAGTGACCTATGGGCCGAACTGTTCCTACATTTCGCGACATCATCGAGCAGGAGTTGCAATCCTGGGAGCGAGTGTTCGGGCGAGCGCTTCGCCAGGAGGAACGAACCTATCTGCATTCCATGTTCAACCGCGTGCGCCTGTATATTCAGTCTTGCACGTATCAGTTCCCGGTAGACGCGATGGACGGGATCAATGTAGCCGTGGGGCTCGACCATGAAATCCGCCTGCGCCGAATCGAAGCCCTGTTAGGAATCAACCTTGACACTCAATGGATGGATGCTCGACCTCTACCCCAGCCCGGAAGGAATGGTGCTGTGGCTAATCGACAAGAATCAGAAACGGTCTCGTCTGATTGACCCGTCGTTCACCCCTTCCTTCTACGTGCGGGGACTGGAAGCGCGGCTTGGCCAACTCAGCGAAATGCTGGCGGCGCGCGGACTGGCGCGGTGTACGCGGGTCAAAAAGCTGAACATCTGGGACGGGCGCGATATTCTCGTCCTCGAAGTCTGCGCGTGCCACCCGACTCTATTCACCACCGCAGCACGATTTGTGCGGCGCACCGACCCGAGCCTGCAACTCTTCAACTCTGATTTAATGCTGGCGCCGCTCTATTGCTGGCAGAGGTTGGTCTTTCCTTTCGCCAAGGTCGAGGTTGAAGCTGCGAGCGCCGAGTGTCCCGAGGGCGGAACGCAGCTTCTTCTACGGGACATTTGCTGTCAGGACTGTGAGTGGTCGCTGGACTTTGAGATTCCACCGCTGCGCTTGATGCAGGTCCGCCTGGAAGGCTTGGCGCAGGTCAACCCGGCCCACGGCCGTCGAGGGGCACTCGAAATCGAAATCGGGGATATTGGAGTTGGCCAATCGTTTCATGCGGAACGCAGCATCATCGTCGAGGACTCGGAGGAACCGCTCGTGGCCACGTTCGAGCGGCTACTGAAGGCGCACGACCCCGATCTTATCCTCACGGAATGGGGCGACTCGACGATCTTCCCGTCGCTCGTTCGCCAGGCGCGACAGCATGGCGTCCGGTTGAGCCTCAATCGTGACCAACTGCCCATTCAGAAAAGTCGTCCGCGCAGCTACATGAGCTACGGGCGGATTCTCTTCAAGGAAAGCTCGACGACGTTGTTTGGCCGTTTGCATGTCGACACACGCAACTCTTTCATTGCCGATCACTGCGACTTGGACGGCCTTTGGGAACTCGTGCGGGTTACGAAGCTCCCGGTTCAGTACGCCAGCCGGACAACGACCGGAACCGGGATCAGCTATATGCAGATGGAGTTGGCCTGGCGCGACGGCGTATTGATCCCGGAGCAAAAGGCCGAGCCCGAGGGCATGAAGTCGCCCGAGGAATTGCTGGTGGCGGACCGTGGCGGGCTGGTGTTTGTGCCCCGTCTTGGTTTCTTTGAGAACGTCGCCGAGCTTGACTTTATTAGCGAGTATCCCAGCATCATGGCGCGCTTCAACGTCTCGCCTGAAACCGTCAACTGTGCCTGCTGTCCTGACGCGCCCCGCGTCCCGGAACTCGGTTACCGCATCTGCCAGCGCCGGAAAGGCATCACCAGCCGCGCGGTCGAGAAGCTGATCCAGAAACGGCAGGCTTATAAACAGCTTGCCCAGGAGCAGCCGGACCAGCGGGCACAATATAAAGTGCGTCGCGACGCGCTCAAGTGGCTGCTGGTGTGCTGTTTCGGGTACACAGGTTATAAGAATGCGCGTTTTGGGAGGATCGAAGCGCACGAAGCCATCAACGCGATTGCCCGCGAGAAGCTTCTGGTGGCAGTGGAAATGGCCGAGGGCCGGGGATACCGAATTCTCCATGCCCTCGTGGATTCTTTATATGTTCAAAAGCCAGGGGCGACGCGCGAGGACTACGAGCGGCTCGCCCAGGAGATTGCCGCTGGCACAGGGTTGCCGCTGGCGCTCGATGCACTCTACCGTTTTGTGGTGTTTCTCCCTTCGCGGCAGGACCCGGAGATTCCCGTGCCCAACCGATTCTTTGCGGTTGCGGACGGTGGCGAACTCAAAATCCGTGGGCTCGAATGCCGCCGGCACGATACGCCGCCGCTCATCGTGCGGATGCAGCACGAGGCGCTGGCGATTCTTGCCGAGGCGTATGATTTCGAGACTTACTGCATGAAACTTGCAGAGGCGCGGGAGGTTTATGAACGATACGTCGCGCAACTCGAAGGCAACCGGCTGGCTCCCGAGGAACTGGTGATCAGTAAACGCCTGACCCGCGCTCCCCGGGACTATCAGAAAAACAACGCCACCGCCATCGTGGCCCGTCAACTCGACCGTGCCGGTGTGCACCTGCGTCCCGGCGAAAACGTGCAATACATCATCTGCGCCCAGGACTCGTCGTTGCCCGATGACCGCGTGCGCGCCTGGACGCTGTGGGAATCCTGGAGGGGCTACGACATTCGTGCCTACCGCGAAGCCCTCGAAGATGCCTTCGAGCCCTTTGCCTATTTCGTCGAGCGCACCCCATCCCGGCACCAAGCCTTGGCGAAGCGACGGAATGCCTTTCCCAAGCCACTCCTTGCCGTCTAAACTAACTTTGGTGTGAGAATGGCTTCCACGACACCACGTTCAAGGATAAGATTCGGCCCGGCCGGCTGGTCGTACCCTGATTGGCGCGGCATCGTCTATCCCGCCCGCAAACCCAAGGGCTTTGATGCCCTCGACTATTTGACCGAGTTCTTTGACACCGTCGAAATCAACACGAGTTTCTACAATCCCCCGCGCCCCGACGTGGTGGAACGGTGGCTACGCCATGTTCAGCACAATAAAAATTTTCAGTTCACGGCCAAGCTGTGGCAGCGCTTCACGCACGACCGCAACGCGAGCCCGGAAGACGAGCGCGTGTTCAAACAAAGCATCGAGCCCTTGG
>JASHTZ010000733.1 GCA_030040295.1 Terriglobia bacterium
AGGGCCATCTGGTGCGTGAAATTGACGCGCTGGGCGGCGTGATGGGAGAAGTGACCGACGCGGTGGGAATCCAATTCCGCTTGCTCAACACCAGCCGCGGGCCGGCAGTGTGGTCGCCGCGCGCCCAGGCCGACAAGAAGCTGTATCGCGCCAAGATGCGGCAAGTGCTGGAATCGGAGCCCAACCTGCGGATCAAGCAGGCCGAAGTCGTGGACCTGGTTCTGGAACCAATCGCGCCTTCCGACCCCACTGCGCGCGAGGGGTTGACCTCCCAAGTGCGCGGAGTGCGCTTGCTCGACGGGCGCACGGTGGAAGCCAACGCGGTGATCGTGACCACTGGAACTTTTCTCAACGGCCTAATCCATTGCGGCGAGAACCAATATCCTGCCGGACGCAGTGGCGAGCCGCCTTCCGTGCTGCTGGGTGAAGCGCTGCGCCGCCTTGGATTTGAAGTGGGCAGGCTTAAGACCGGCACTCCGCCCAGGCTGGATGCGCGGACTATCGACTTTTCGAAGTTCCAGGTGCAGGCGGGCGACCCGGTTCCCACTCCCTTCAGCTTTCGCACGCGCGCCATCAGTCAACCGCAAACCGTCTGCTGGATCACATACACGAACGCGCAGACACACGGCTTAATTCGCGAGAATGTGCACCGCGCCCCGCTCTATTCCGGGCAGATCAAAGGCATCGGGCCGCGCTATTGCCCCTCCATTGAAGACAAAATCGTAAAATTTCCGGACAAGCTGCAGCACCAGATTTTCCTAGAGTCCGAAGGCTTGGACACAAACGAGATTTACGTCAACGGCATGTCCACTTCCATGCCCATTGACGTGCAAATGGCCATGGTGAAGTCGATCCCCGGTCTCGAAAACGCGGACATGATTCGTCCGGGTTACGCCATCGAGTACGACATGGTGCAACCCACGGAGCTTCGCCCGTGGCTTGAGACCAAGAAGATTCAAGGGTTGTATCTCGCCGGGCAGATCAACGGCACGACAGGCTATGAGGAAGCAGGCTGCCAGGGAATCATGGCCGGAATCAACGCCGGCCGGTTTGTGCAAGGCAGGCCGCCGGTCACCATCGATCGCACGCAGGGATACGCCGGCATTCTGATTGACGACCTGGTGAGCAAGGGAGTGGACGAGCCCTACCGCATGTTCACATCGCGCGCCGAATTCCGCCTGCACCTGCGCATCGATAACGCCGATGAGCGCCTGACGCCGCTGGGATACCAGGTGGGCACCATCAAACAGAAAGACTACGAGGCATTCGTGGAAAAGAGGCTGCGCATCAGCGCGGCCACGAAATTCCTGCTGGAGACCCGGCTCGACCCGCGCACGCTGGCGGGGCAGGGAATTTACGTCAAGCTCGGGCTCATGGAGAACGGTCACCTGACCGCGCCCTCACCTCTGACCGGCGCCCAGTTGCTCAAGCGGCCGGAGCTAAACATTGATGACCTGATGGAATGGATTCGTGAAGGATTGAGCGGCTCTGGAGCGCGCGATGTTGAATCCACTAGGCTCTCTTGCGAAGAGGCTCGCCGCGTAGAGACCGACTTCAAGTACGAAGGTTATTTGCAGCAGCAGGAGCGCCAAATGGAGCGCATGAAGCGCGCCGAATCGCGGCACATTCCCGAATGGTTCGAGTACGGCAAGGTCTCCGGCCTGTCGCGCGAAGTGGTTGAGAAGCTCACCCGCGTGCACCCGCTCACCCTGGGGCAGGCCTCGCGCATTCCCGGCATCACCCCTGCGGCTGTCTCGCTGGTTAATTGCTACATCGAGATTTTCCAGCGCCGGGCGGAGGAGCAGGCCCCGGCGTGAGCATCCTCATCGCCTGAAGGATGCTGGTCTTCGCTGCTTCAATGGTTTTCCCCAGGCCGTAAACGCCTGGGAAGTCCTCGCTATAGGCGTAATACTTGCGCCCCTCACGTTCGATCTTTATGGGGTAAGTATAAAGTTTCATCACGTTTATTTTAGCTCAGTGGTATCCTCAAATCCCCTAGATCGATGCTCGGGGAACTCCAAGCGCTTTAACCTGAATTCTTAGCGTGGAGGAGATCGTGATTAATCCAATATCTCGCCGTGAGTTTTTAGGAAAGTCCGGAACGATTGCCGCCCTGGCGGTGGCGAATCCACCCGCTTCCGAAGGCGCCGCCTCACCTGATGCCCGCACTTTGCGCCTGGGCGGACCGATTTATCTTAAATCGGACGACCCTGCCGAGCTTGCGGAGGAGCATCGCCGCCTGGGATATCGCGCGGCTTACGCACCTCCCGTGCACATTAACGAAACCGAGCGGATCAAAGCCATCATCAAGGAATTTGCCGCCCGCGACGTGGTCCTGGCGGAAGTCGGCGGCTGGCGCAACATGCTCGACCCTGATCCGGACAAGCGTCGCGAAAACCTCGCCTACGTGCAGGAGCGATTGGCCGTCGCGGACGCGCTCGGCGCGCGCTGCTGCGTGGACATCGCGGGCTCATACAATCCCACTTATTGGTGCGGGCCCGATCCCAGGAATTTTTCCGAGGAATTTATCGATGCCACCGTGGAAAACTGCCGTCACATGATCGACGCGGTCAAGCCCACGCGCACCAAATTCACCATTGAGATGATGCCCTTCAATTTTCCCTCCGGTCCAGACGACTACCTGAAGCTGATCAAGAAAGTCGACCGCCACGCTTTCGCGGTTCATCTGGACGTGTGCAATGTGATGAATTCCCCGGAGCGCATGTATAACAACAGCGCGGTAATTGACGAATGTTTCCGCAAACTGGGCCGATGGATCGTTTCCTGCCACGCAAAGGACCTGACCTGGGAGGACTACGTTCAGGTGTGCCTGCGTGAAGTCATCCCCGGCCGCGGGCACATCGACTATCGTGCCTATCTGCGGGGGATCGCGGGCCACACCACCGATGCCACACTGATGCTTGAACACCTGAAGACGGCGGAGGAGTACGCCGAAGGGCGGCATTACATTCAAAGTGTCGCGCGCGATATGGGTCTCTCCTTCGGCGCGGAAGGGGCGTAAGGCTGCAAGCTGTTTGAAAGCAAGACCTACAGCTCGCTGAAGTCCATCGCCGCAGGCTGCTCCCGGAATCCGCGCGTTTTCATACCCAGGTAGATTCCTCCCAGTACAAACCAAGCGACCCCCACAACGGTGGCAATGAAGTTCAGGCTGGCGCAGAGCCACGCGCAAAATACGAAACCCAGCAAAGGAAGGATGATATCCGCAAGCAGGTTCGTTCGCCCGCCGTTCACACGCTTGATTCCAAACTGCCAGAAGGTCGCGAAATTAACTCCCATGAAGCACATGAACGCTCCGAAATTCAGCACTTCCGCACCGTTCTCAAAGCCGTGGCCGTTCAGCGAAAGAAGCCAGCCCCCGCCGAAGGCTAGCACCGCTATAATCCAAATGTTGTAGTTCGGCGTGTTGTGCTTTGCGTCCAGATGGGCGAAGACGCGCCGCGGCAGAATATCATCGCGGCCCATCCCGAAGAGCAAGCGCGCCGCTCCCAATCCTCCGGTAAGTGCGCAGCCTAGCGTCGAAAGAACAGTTACCACCGTCATGCCGAGAAACAGCGGGCGCCCTCCCGCGCGCATGCAGGCCTCCATGAATGCGCCATCGACGTTTTCGAAGTGAATGGCGGGCAAGACTCGCTGGCCTAAGTAGACTTCCAGACTGCAAAATATCCCCGTAAACAGACAGACCAGCACCGTGGCCAGCAGCACGTTGTGCTTGGGGTTTTGCGCGTCTTCGGAGAGCGTCGTGACGCCGTCGAACCCCACGTAAGTGAGCGCCGCCAGCGGCACGGCCCCCCCCACCACGCGGAAATTAAACGTCTTGGGATCGTAAAGGGGCAAAGAAGAAAATATGCCGCCCCACCCATCCAGATGAAAAAGGTAGCGCACGGCAAGCACCATGAAGGCCACGATCACCAACGACATCGACCCGAGCAGCAGTTTGTTCGCGAGCGCGCTGGTGCGAATGCCCCGCAGGTTCAGCAGGGTTACGATGCCGATAAAGGCTGCCATCAGCACGGGGGAGGGTAACCAGCGGACCCAGCCGTGAATTGTGTCCGCCACCCACACGGCGTTGATGAGCGGTTGCAGCAGGTACTCGAGAAACATCGCCCAACCCACCAGAAATCCCAGGTGGAGGTTCAGGCCGCGCCCCACGTAGGTGTAAGCTGATCCGGCGGAGGGATACAACGTAGACATGCGCCCGTAACTGAAGGCCGTAACCATCATGGCGAACATGCCGAGCAGCAGCGTATCGACGATGTAGCCGTGCGATTGTTCCTGAACGACGCCAAAAAGGGGAATAGAGGCGATCGGCGAAATCAGGACGATGCCGTAAAAAATGAGATCCCACAGGGTAAGCACCCGGCGCAAATGCGGCGGCGCCTGGGAATGGCTTGCCTGAGTCGCAGTTTTCGCGTCGTCCATCGGGTGTTGCCCGCCCTGCTTTCGCCCCGCGTGTGCACCGAATTTCTTGGGGAGGACGACAGTATCTCACGAGGGTCGGCGGCGCGTAAATATCGGCTTCGAATGGCTGCGGCATATTGCGGGATTTCACGCACCCGGTGGGTTATTTGACTGCGGGCTGTAGCGGCGCTCTGCGAGCGTAGCATTGGACGGGCTTGTTCGTCATCTGACGGGGCAAGCCCTACGACGGTTGACAGACCGCCGCTACAGAACCTCAGACTGAGACGCTACCTTCAATGCTGATACCTTCACGATTCGCCGCCTGCTATGTTACGATTCCAGACTAGTGGCAATCTCGTGCTCGGCGCTTGGCCGGGGCACTTCGGTGCCCGAGGTGACCAGGCGGCATATACAAAGGCAAAGAGTGGATTCCCAAACTCCGAAGCGCCAACGCATTCTAAGCGGCATGCGCCCCACCGGCAAACTCCACCTCGGCAATCTGGTGGGCGCTCTGCAGAATTGGATCAAGCTGCAAGATCAGTATGAGAGTTTCCATTTTGTTGCGGATTGGCACATGCTGACGACGGGTTATGACAACACCGTCGACCTGCATCAGGACACCTGGGAAATGGTTGCGGACTGGCTGGCATGCGGGCTCGACCCCAAGAAAGCCACTTTCTTCGTGCAGTCGCGCCTGCCGGAGCACGCGGAATTGCACCTGCTTTTTTCAATGATTACCCCGCTCGGATGGCTGGAACGCGTGCCGACCTACAAGGAGCAACTCGCCAACATCAAGGATCACGACATCAACACCTATGGATTTCTGGGTTATCCGCTACTGCAAGCTGCGGACATCCTGATGTACAAAGCCAACGCGGTCCCGGTGGGCGAGGATCAGGTGCCGCACGTGGAATTGACGCGCGAAGTGGCGCGGAGGTTCAACCTGCTGTTTGGCAAGGTCCACGGTGCAGGAATGGCAAAGCTCGAGGGTAAAACATTTCAGGAGCAGTCAGCCCAAGGCAAAGCAGAGATGATTCATCGCGGGCTCGCGAGCGTCGATGGCATTTT
>JASHTZ010000734.1 GCA_030040295.1 Terriglobia bacterium
CAAGGAGGAAGTGCCGCAGCGTCGGGTTTTCTCCTTCGATGGTCACGGGCTCCGTGCCCACAAACTTTAGAGTGATGACTCCCGGCGAAGCTTCCTGCGGAATGAAAGCATGGAAGGCCTGCGTTCCACCTTTGGTTTGATCGAAGCGCGCCAGGGCGAGTTGGTAATGGTGGATGACGTTGTCGTCGAGTACAGTCACGTCTTTGTCGAGACTGAAGGTGCGCCGATCTTCCTGCCCACCCACGGTCTTATAACGAACCTGGGCGGGCTGGACGCGGAAGTTGATGCTGAGCTGCGAGGACTGCGTCCCTTTTTGGCTCCAAGTGTAGGTAAGGGGATGGAAATCCGAGTCCAGAACGAGGTTTGAGATGGTGCGGGCCTCCACTTTCTTGCCATTCTGTTCCAATTCCAGGTGAACCTCTCCCTGGGCTTCGATCTGGTTTGAGTGAAGACGAATTTCAAAAGTTTCCGTGCCGATGCTTTTTCCGCCGTCGAAGATTTCAAATGTCCCGTGATCGGCCAGGTTGTCTGGCAGGGCGCCTGGGGATTGCGCCAACAGCGGGAGGACCACCGAGACCGCTGCCAGCAGGGCAAGTGCCGCGCTCAGTAAATTCGGGCTTTTGGGGGCAGTCAGTGGGTCCTCATTCCAGGTCAAAAGACCTGCAGGCTTAGAATCTGTTCCACCACTTCCTGGGGGTTGCGTCCTTCCGTGGAGATTCGGAAGTCGGCCTGGCGGTAATACGGCACGCGCTCCATGAAAAGCTGGTTGAACGACTGCTCGTCGCGAAACAGCGGGCGATTTTCCAGTCCTTCGCAACGTGCGCGCAGAACGGCGGGCGGGCAATCGAGCCAGATGGTGGCGCCGCCTGCATCGCGCACCAAGTCCACGTTGGCGGACTGGGCAAATGTGCCGCCGCCCAGGGCAATCACCGCGGGTTCGACTTTGCAAGCCTCGGATAGCGCGGCGCGCTCAACTTGGCGGAAAAAGGGCTCGCCGGAATTCTCAAAAATTTGTTTAATGCTCAATCCCTGCCCGGCTTCGATCAAGGTGTCAAGATCGATCAAGGGCCAGCCCAGTGCCTTCGCCAGCAGATTGCCAACCGTGGACTTTCCGCTGCCCATGAAGCCCAGAAGATAAATAACTTTTCGACGAACCATTCGCGATGGGTCCTGCCATCGTGGCATGGGCATCGTGCCCATGGCGGATTGTGGGCATAACGCCCTGTGCCGAGTCAAATCCTCCCGCGGCGCACGCGATGAATCAGGGTCTCCCAAAGGGATTATAGTGGCGCGGTCAACCGCGGCGCAACTTTTACGAAGCTGCAAAATTCTTACACGCGACGGATATTCTTGCAGGCATCAGCCTGTAGCCATGTAATTCTTCACTGTTCCGGGTAAATTCGTCCCCTTGTAATTTCACCTTACAATTACGCGGTAGTCCGTAACTAGGGCAGTCCAAAAGACATAGGAAGTCCACGAGGTTTTGGCTACGTCCGTGCCACCCTTGGTAGGTTGGCGAAGGAGGGCAAAGGCAATGTGGAGATCCGTTTTGATCGCGAATCTGTTATTCGTCTTTCCAATCGGCGGAATGGCCTTGCAACAATCCTCGAATCCTCAATCCGATTCGTCTCCTGTAGCCTCCGGCGAGGTGTCGCAGCAATCCACGGGCGGCCCCACCGTGGAGGTTGCAGCCCCAAACTCGTCAGCGGGGAAGAGCCAGAAGATTCACAAGTTGACCGGGAATCTTGTAGACGCCGGCTGCATGGTGACCGCGCTGCAACAAATTCCCTCGGTCGAGCAAATGGTCTCCCCGGAACCGCTGGCGCAATATTACCTTCGTGGAATGCAAAGTTCCCCGTCTGCCCAGAGCCAGCAATCCACTAACCAGCAACCTGCCGCGGGAACTCTCAACCCGCCCGCTGCCACGCATCCGGCAGGCGAACCGGAGGCAGCGCGAGAAACTAGCGGCGAGCCCGAAACCAGCCAGCGTGAGCTGGCTATGCAATCCGCGCAGTTGCACCGTGCGGAGATGGTGAAGGAAAAGGTCAAAATGTGTACCCCGAGGCAGTCTGCCACGCAACGACCATCCACACAATATGGCTTGGTGACCTCCTCCGCGCACCTGGTCAAGTTTGACGCGGTCGGCAATCTGAAGACCATGAGGGCCCTCACGACTTCCATGCCCACACCCGGCAAACCCGTTAAGGCGAAGGTGATGGGAGTTATGACCAACGGCGCAAACACGGTGATCGTGGCTTCAATCGAGATCAAAGGTCAGCTTGAATCCCGGCTGGGCACTTTTCGCCCCAATCCAACTTTTTCCGACGCGGACCTGAAGCTTGGCGAGTTTTGAAGCATAACCTATGACTTTTCTTATAGCCCGTGTGCTCCTCCTCATGTTTTTGGGAGTACCGCAAAATTCGTACGCAGGGCAGCCGGACGGCGCGCAGGTGTTTCAGAACTCGTGTTCCAGTTGCCACCACGCGGCCGGTGGTGGTGCGGCTCCGGCCGAGGGCGAGCTTCAGCGAATGACTCGCGGCTCCATCCTGCATGAACTGGAATTCGGGCGGATGAAACCTCAAGGTGACAAGCTCACCGCTGAAGAGAGAAACGCCGTAGCGGAATTTCTGGGAACTCCGGACTCGGCGTCGCCAGGTCAATCCATGCCAGGCTGCTCCCCCAAGGATTTCTCAATCGCCGGCGATCCCAATTGGAGCGGCTGGGGAGCGGACGTGATGAACAGCCGGTTTCAACCGGGTGGAAAGGCCGCGCTGACCCGGGAGGATGTTCCGAACCTCAAACTGAAGTGGGCGTTTGGATTTCCTGGCGCTTCCGCCACCTATGGCCAGCCGACGGTAGCGGGCGGCCGCCTCTTCGTCGGCAGTGAAGATGGAACGGTCTATTCCCTCGATGCGCGAACGGGTTGTACGTACTGGACTTACAAAGCCGAAGCTACCGTGAAGACCGCGGTGGCGATTGACTCGACCGGGCACACCGCCTTTTTCGGCGACACCAATGGAAATGTTTACGCAGTGCTCTGTCAAAATGGACGCTTGCTTTGGAAAGTTCGTGCGGACTTGCATCCTAGCGCGCGCATCACCGGCTCGCCCGTGTATTTCGGCGGGCGCCTTTATGTTCCCGTCTCCTCCGGTGAAGAGGGAGCGGCCATGGACCCGAAGTATCCCTGCTGCACATTCCGCGGAAGCGTCGTGACGCTTGACCCGCAGTCCGGAAACACGATCTGGAAAGTCTATACGATACCTGAAGCGCCCAAACTGACCGGCAAGCGAAACAGTGCAGGCACCAAGCTCTGGGGACCCGCGGGCGCCGCGGTCTGGTCCTCTCCCACAATTGATGTGAAGAGTCACGCCATTTATGTCGATACGGGCAACGGTTACACCGAGCCTGAATCACGCTACTCCGACGCGGTGA
>JASHTZ010000735.1 GCA_030040295.1 Terriglobia bacterium
AACAGCGCCTGGTGAAAATGTAGAGCCGGGCTCTAATCGGTCAGCCGACCGATCCCTCAGCTAACCGACCGCCCTAAAGGGCGGCGTTGCGGTGAGCTTAAAAATGCGAAAGTCACGAGAATTCCGCAATCAACTGGTCCTTGCGCCCATGGTACTGGCGATGATGCTGGGATTGACCCGTTCCTCCCGGGGCCAGGAAGGCAAGTCCACCGGAACCTCAGGCTCGAATCAGAATTCTTCCGCAAATCAGGCTGGCGGTGTGCCCTTTGATTGGAGCCATCACCACGTCAGCTTTTCTCAGCCCGGCACGGCCGATGAGGCTTTAAGGAGCGGCACGTATCACCGTTGGCTGACCATCACCAGTGACCCGCGCTACGAATTGCAGCAACGACGGCGTAGTGGAGCGGGGCCGCCGCCGCCGTTTGCTTCACCCTCTCAGCCCAATGATGAAGACCAAGGGTGCAACGAGAACCCCGATGCGGAGAAGGAGCATGTTCAGTCGGATAAGCTGCCCCATGGGTTGACTCGCGCATTAATCCCACCGCCCTCCGATGGCAGCCACGAACCTTCGCGAGATGATGCCTGCTCGCATCGTTCGGATAAAGACAACCGCTTCCAAAGGGATTGGAGCGAGGACCTGGGGAACAACGGCACCACGGGCCTGGGAAACTATCCCGCCACCTTCACCAGCACTTCCGCGAGTTGCACCTCGGACTTTGCTGTGTATAACACCGGCTTGCCGGGTTCTTCCTCGCAAGCCAGCATTATTGCTTACAATGAACTTTATAGCGGTTGCACGCCGCGCCCCTCGGTCAATTGGGCTTTCAACACGGGTGGGACGGTTCAGACATCCGTGGTCCTCTCACTCGATGGCACCCAGTTGGCCATGGTTCAAAGTGTGCCTTATCCTGTTGCCGCCACCGGGACCGCCACTGCTAATACCGGTTTCATTCCGACAGCAGGCACGACCATCACCATTGGCGGAACCACCTACACGTGGGAGACGACGAAAGCCATCTCCACGCCTAATCAAATGTCCACGAGCGGCATAACGCTGGAATCCGAAGTCGCTCAGACTCTCTACGCCGCGCTCACCGGCAGCCGCACCAACTGCCCATCCTCGAACAACTCGTGCATCTATAACATGCAGGCGGCGAATTCCAGCGTTTCGGCGTCATTTGCGGGCGAGGTGGTGAGGGTCACCGCAACGTGCGGAGCAGGGACCTGCGGAAACAACGTTGTATTCACTCAGAGCGGTGCAACGGGCATGACGCTTTCGCCGGCATCGGGAACGCTCGGCGGCGGCTTGGGAACGCCCGGCGTGGGCGGAGCAACGCTGGTGCTGCTCAGGCCGGCGGCGGGCGGTTCGCCCACCAGTCCTGTTGCGCCCACCCTCGTTTCACCGGCGTCTTATCGCACCTGCACGACGCCCTGCATGACGACGATCCAATTGAGCGGCAGTCTGATTTCCACCACCACCGCTCCGAGTGACACCTACTCCTCGCCCTTCTATGATTTTGGTGATGACATCCTCTATGTGGGTGATGACAGCGGCGGCCTGCACAAATTCACCGGCGTCTTCTTCGGTACTCCCGCGGAGACCACCACCGGCGGTTGGCCGGTTGCGGTAAATCTCGAAGCGTCACTCGCCAGCCCGGTTTATGATTCGGTGAGCGGAAACATCTTCGTGGGGGATTACCTGTCCAATTCGTCTTCCGGCTGCGAACCCGGCGTCGATTCCGCCGAAGGCCCGTGCGGATACCTTTATTCCGTCAACGCCGGCACCGCAAACGTGGTGAAATCCAATCAGTTGGACTACAACCTGGGGATCTATGACGGACCATTGGTGGATTCGAGCGCGGGTCAGGTATATGCCTTCATTGGGGCCGACGATTCCACGAGTTGCTCGGGCAATCCCTGCGCTGCCGTGTATCAATTGTCTACAACGTTCACTTCCGGTGCCATGGGCACGGAAGCGACCATCGGGGCGGGGTACGAATTCGTGATGTCGGGTAGTTTCGATAATCAATACTTCACGTCGGCCAGCGCCTCCAGCCCGACTGGACACCTCTACGTGGTGGGCGGAACGGGCGCGGAAAACAACACGCTCTATGCTATCAGCATCACCGGAAATGTGATGACCTCGGGCACCGCCACCGCCGGCCCGGTGCTCGCCACCAATTACACTGAAGACTTGTACGGCGCAGGGCTGCCGGTCACGGAGTTCTGCAACAACGGGAGCAACCCCTGCACGGCTACGCAGGGCACTGACTATATTTTTCTGGGTGTGCTCTCCTACGGCGGCGATTTCAGCATCAATCCCTGCACGGGTCAAAGCGCCACCGTCGGCTGCATCATGGGATTCACGGCTCCCACGAGCGGCGTCATCTCGAGCGCCGCCACGCCGAATGGATCACTCGCGGAGGCGGGCGGCGTGAGCGGAATCGTGATTGATAACGGCGCTGCGGGAGCGTCCAACATCTATTTCACAACGCTCCTGAACCAGTGCGGCACCGGCGGCTGCGCAGTTTCCGCGACGCAGTCGGGGTTGCAATGAAGCCACGTTGTGGCGGGGCTCGATGAGCGCCGTCGGCGGTCGATAGACCACCGTTCCAGCAAACTGCTGGAGGCCTCACAGGGAATTTGTTAGCATACATGCCTGAAGGGAAACGTGCGCAGTGCAGGAAAAAGAGAATCCGGAAATCCAGTCTGACGGGCAGCCGAAGAAGCGCAAGCCCTACGTGAAGCCCGCAGTGCGCCACGAGCGCGTCTTTGAAACCCGGGCCTTGACCTGCGGCAAGGTCCAGAGCACGCAATCAACCTGCAAACATAATCGAAAGACCTCGTGACCGGCGGCGGGTAATGTCGCAGTTTGAATTTGTAGCGCGGGTGCCTCCACCCGCGACCATTACGCGGCTGGGGACAGCCGCGCTACAACTCCGGGAGCGGCGATGCCCATTGAATCGAAAACCCGCGAAGCGGTGGGATGCGAATTGGCGGCGGAAGTGCTTCGCTCCTCGGGAAAACTGCGTCTGCGGGTGACCGGAGCGAGCATGCTGCCGTCAATTTGGCCCGGAGATGTGCTCTGCGTGCGGAGATTTGAGCCGGAACTCGCGATGCCGGGTGAGGTTATACTGTGCCGGCGCGAAGGGCGATTGGTCGCGCACCGGGTCATGCAGCGGGTCGTTCGTCAAGACGGAGTTCACTGGGTATTACGAGGTGATAGCGTGAGCGGCAACGACACGCCGATTGTAGCCGAAAATCTGCTCGGAACGGTTGTGGCCATCGAAAGAGGTTCGCGACGGCTCCCGCTGCGCAGGCCGTTCGCCGGCCGATTCGCTTCATGGGTCCTATGCCGGTCCGATTTTGTCACGCGGGTAGCCTTGCAGATTGGAAGGACAATCCGCAGGTGGCGACAACATTGGGGTCTATGTACGGGACCTAGACTTTGCACCGCGAGGTATTGTCGTGACGCAGACATATAGAGAAGCTGTGAAAAAATAAACAATCTCACGCAAAGGCGCAAAGTCACCCAACACAGAAATGCTTTGTTTGCTTTGCGATGCTTCGCGACTTGGCGTCTTTGCGTGAGGTGTTTTTCCTTTGAGTCGATATTTTCACGCCTTCATTTCAATGTTTGCGTTTCACTCCTTTCCCGGTTCAGGCCAGTTGTCACCGAGGCGTTAGCACGTTTGTTTCCGGCTAATCTGTTGGGAGATCCCCCGGCTGTGCCGGGGTGGCAGCCTGAGTTTTACAGTTCCGGGAGTCAGCAAGTGGTGGGTTTAGTCGTATCGAACGGACCCCTCACCCGATCACCCCTTCTCCCCTCTTCCCTCTCCCTTGGGGAGAGGGAAGAGGGGAGAAGGGGTGATCGGGTGAGGGGTTTGTTGGCGGTGGCGATCAGGCCCCTTTGAGGAGCCAGCCACCGGAAAGCCTCCGGCTCTGCCGGAGGATGATTACTTACACTGGGAGGAAAGCATGAATTTTCCTGATATTCCGAAACTGAGTGAATGGTTGACCGCCACGGGAAGAACCGTCAGCGCCCCGAGTGGAGTGGGGCTGACCGGGCGCGCGCTTTATATGTTCAAAATCGATAAGCTTGTTGAGCAGTACAACAAGGTGCTGCCGATGGCAAAATACCACACGCTGCTCGATCTGCAACCGGAAGTGGCAGGGTGGCGGAACCAGCCTACACCGACGCTTACAGGTTCCGGCAACTTTCAGTCCCAGGTATCTCTTCAGGATGCCGTGAAGGCGCTGGAGGACGTCGCGGACCGCAAGCTGAAAGCCTACCCGCCTCGCAAATATGACGAGGTTGTGTTTGCCGGCTACTGCATCCAAACCGGCACCGTCAAGGACTACTATGTGGGGAGCCGGAACATCGGAACGGCGGACGGTTACATGGGCAAAGCGAACGTCAACACCGATCTCACCACGCGCTGCCAGCAGATGGTGCAGGCGATTCAGAAAGCCGTGTCGCTGTATCGCACCACTTATCTTG
>JASHTZ010000736.1 GCA_030040295.1 Terriglobia bacterium
TTCACCTGAATGGCCAGCGTGGTGAGGTTTACGCCGCCAATGTCATAAATATTGTCGGTGGTCCGCGTGTTGTAGAGGTTGGGGCTGACGGTAATTCCGTCGCGATATTCCTTCGTTGCCCCCACATCCAGCGTGGTGAGATTGACCACTTGGTTGTTGGTGACGATGCCCAACAACGCGGCCTGCTCCTGGTCGAAAATCGTCAGAGGATTGTTGGTGCGCGTCTGGGAGAGGGTAGAGCTAATCGCCGTGTCAAACGGGCCGCTGGCCTGCCGGCGGAGGGCTTTGCTCGAGACCACCTGTTGTTGCTGGATGCGCAACACGGGCTGGCTGGCGAGGGTGGATTGCAAGGCTTCGATCAGGCTCAGGGGTTGGGGAGGAGGGACGCTGGTTTGTCCAAAGTTGGGGAGGCACCACGCTATTAGAATGGCACCCGCCGCAAGCGCCGGCCACTGGCCCTCTCGTCTCTTCATGGGATTTTTCCGGTCTTAACCTGCGGGCCATTTTAGCACGGGGACTTACGGAGTCAAGGTTTGGGCTGATTTCCTGATTTGCATGGGCGAAAGTTGAGGCGCAGCCGGTGGTCTGGCTGCGCCTCAGATCTTCCCGACGGTTTGATCTATCGACGCGCTAACTCTATAAGCCGACCTTTCCGGCACGGCTGCCTGTTCCGAGGCCGCCTTCGGTCGACCATTAGTATTCCTGGGGCTTTTCGCCGCCGGAGGCCTTTTCCAGTTCCTTTTCGGAAAGTTCGTCCTTCTTGGACTTGCTTGGCTTGAGGGTTGTCTGATGCTTTCCTTTCTTCTTGTCCGTCATTGGGGTTTTCTCCTTTGTTTGAGGTTTATTCGAAGAGGATGAATCCGGCTCAATGATCGCGGCGTGGGGGGATGGGTTTCGGTCGCGTGACGCAATGGGATCTCCAGTATTCCGCGCGGTCTTCTAACCACCGCTCTGTAGGGGGCCCCGAGGTGAATTTCTTTAAGCCTTTTAACCTATAGCCAGCAACCGTTGGGTACTTTCGAAATCGCTCCCGTCCAGTACGACGCGGATTTTAGCATTCATCGGACTGGAGTCAAGGGAGAATTTGCCTTGACGGGATAGTACCAAGATACTGGTACTTTGCTGTTGTGACTTTAGAGGCCCAAATGCGGAGTTCCCTCTTATCGCGACAGCACCGTCAACAACGCCATGTATCCATCGGTAAGATAGCCTTCGTAGCCGGCGGGTTCGCCGTCCCAGCGGCGCCAATCATAAGTGCGCGTTCGCCCGTCGACCTTGTAGGTGGACGTCCCCTGGAACGTGCCGTCTTCGTACGATTGCAGCATGGGAAACAGAATGGCGTCCGCTTCCTTCCTGCGTCCTAGTTTGTACAGAGCTTCCAGCGTGTAGTAGGTCATGGCGGCGGTGGCGCCGCCGTTTTCATACCACTGGAAACCCAAAGACCCGCCCCCGCCCCACACCTGCCGCGGGTCGAGAAAATCCTCGGCAGGAACCGTAATCAGGTTTCCGGGCAGCCCGTATTGGAATTGCGTATATCCCACATCCCTCATCTTGGCCATCATATGGTCCATGATGGAGTTGGCCTGTTCGGTTGAAACCAACCCGTAGGTAATGGCTGCGCCGTTGACAAAAGTAAAGTAGTCGTCGTGCAGTTTGCCGTCCAGGCTCTTCCAGCCGGCCAATACGCCGGTGGCAGGGTCGAAGAAGGTCGGGTAGTAAAGTGACTTCAGCTTAGCCGCGCGCGCCGCATAGAATTCTGCATCGTCGGGGTGGCGGGCGCGCCGCGCCAATTCCGCCATGCCCACGAGAGCGTGGTAGGCAAGCACGTTGCAGTAGGCGTCCTTGTTGCCGAAACCGATGCTGTCCCACCAGTTGGCCGGATGATGTGTGCCCCACTTGCCCCAGCTTCCTGAGTTGCCGCTCAGGTAATATTCGTAGAGGCCGTCGCCGTCCTTGTCCGTGGCCAGCAGCGCCTGCGCCCAAGCTTTGATTCCAGCGTAATGTTCGTTCAGCCATGCGTCATCGTTGCTTCCGCGCACGTAGTCGGACGCGCCGATGAGCAGCGAGGGATACATATCGAGAAAATCGAGCATGAAGGAGGGATTGTCCGGCACGTATGCGCGCAGGTCGTTCAAACCCACGTCGAGGTATTGGCGCACAAGATCAAGCGCAGTCAGCCCCTCGGCCAGGGGCGGAGTCTTGATTGCGACACCGGAAAATTCATGCAGACAAAACGGACACGCGCCGCTATTGGAGCTGTTGGCCAAAAGTCCCTGGCGCGGATTGATTTGGAAAATGTTCAGCCATCCTCGCCGGAAGCCGTCAAATCGCGGGTCGGCTTCGATGCCCGCCACGTGCGGGTAAATATCCACCACCTCGAACGTGTATTCAACGTGCGGCTCGGAAGCGGAAGCCGCCGGCACCCTGATCTTAACCCAGTCCTTCTCGCGTTGGCCAATGGGGTGGCGAAACGCGTCGTACCAGAGCGTCAAACTCCTGCCTTGGGGAGAGGTAATCCGCAGCGTTCCCTGCAACGGGATGTGCAGCAGCGCCGGAAGGTGGAGAGTTTGGTTCGCTCCCATCAGTCCCAGAAGGGTGGCGCGTGCCACGTAGAGGTCGAAATCGAAAAGTAAATCGGGCGGCGGATGGACGGCAGAATAATTTGAGGTCAGCCGGATGCTCCCTTCCGAGAACTCAAAGGTCCAGACAGGCTGCGAACCCGGCGATGCACCCGTCGGACGATACTCTATTTTGTTGCCCGATTGCTCAAGCTGATATTGGGCTGTCGCGGGTGCCGGCGGCCGGAGCGGGTTGGCGCTGAGCTTCTGCCGGCCCAGGGAATCTACGGCCAAGGCGACGAATGCAGGTTGATCGGGCGCCAACTCAACACGCATGAAGACGGATTGGTAGCGCGGCCCCTCCGGAGGCTGCTGCGCCGCGCACGACATGGCGGCGCAGAGCGCCAGTGCCAAGTGAAAATATCGATGGGTCATTTCTCAATCCGTGATGAAAGGCTTCAAGGACTTGTGCATCCTGTACTCGCTGCAAAAGTTTACCGCATGGCCCCTCAAATTACGACTTCGACCACCAGGGATAAGTCCCGAAAAGTAGCGACTGACCGTTCTCCAACCGTGTTCCACTGCATCGATGAGAATTCCTGATCCCGCTGCGCCGTGTGTCGGGAAAGGGGAAGAATTCATCATCCCGTCTCCTGCATCTAAGAGAAGGGGTGGAACGATTCATGACGCCGTTGCCTGAGACCCATCGGGATAATCGATGTGCTTTGATTCTGGGCGCGGGTGGACATGCGGCGAACGCTTGGGGGGCCGGGCCCCATGCTGGAACCAATTCAAGCGAAGACTCACTCCGGCATCGTCGAGTGGACGTACAAGGCATTTCCTTTCACGTTGTTGAGGCCGGCTCCGCTGAAAAGCCAGCCGTGGTATTTCTGCACGGGTGGCCTGAGGATTGGTCTGCGTTTCGCCAGGTCATGGTTGATCTGAGCGAGGATGCTCATGTCATTGCCGTGGATCTCCCAGGTATCGGTGATTCACAGGGACTCCCGCGCACAAACGACAAGCGGACTCTTGCCTCATACGTTGCCAGCCTCGTCGGCGGATTGGGACTCCTCGATGTGACTCTGGTCGGGCATGACGTTGGAGGCCAAATTGTCTATAGCTACCTCCGCTTCGATTCAGGTCCGCTCAGGAAGGCCGTCATCATGAACGTCGTGGTCCCCGGTGTGGACCCCTGGACAGAAGTCAAACGCAATTCGAAGATCTGGCACTTCGCCTTTCATGCCGTCCCGGATTTACCCGAGAAACTAGTCTGGGGCCAGCAGAGGGCATACTTCGACTATTTTTATGACGCGATATCCGCCAGGAAGGACGGCGTTAAGGAGGATGCAAGGAAGGCTTATGCCAACGCTTACTCACGCCGCGAAGCTTTACATGTCGGATTCGAATGGTACCGCGCCTTTGCACAAGACGTAAAAGACAATCTCAGCAACACGGAACCCCCAGTGGATACTCCGGTGCTTTACCTCAGAGGAGATCACGAAGGTGATATTCAGAATTACCTGGAAGGTTTTTATGAGTCAGGTCTGCTCAACGTTCAAGGGTGTGTGATCCCAGAGTGCGGTCACTTCGCTCCGGATGAACAACCTGGCCAAGTCGGCAAAGCTCTGCGCAATTTTATTTTTGGATGATGCGGAGCGCCGAACTGGGAACGAAACGCCGGCCAAGGAAGGCTCTGTGCGCGGCGCCTCGCCAAGTCGCCCTTCACCGCCACATGCGGTCGGATTGGGACCAATACAAATTTCTCGCCAAAAACAGGGTCGATACGGCCCAGGGGATGCCTTCCTTTTCGTCCCTTTTCTTTGACACCTGCCGGGGCGTGTGTTAATTTGGTGAAAATTTTGGGGGACTAACCGCAGAGAGGGTTATAAATGGCAAATGGCGCCGATGGATTAAACATTGACACTTTGCTTCGGAGTGCCTGCGAGAACAAAGCTTCCGATTTGCACCTGAAAGTAGGGAACTATCCTTACCTTCGTGTGGACGGCGAACTCCACCCGCTCACCCAATACACGCGCATTTCAAGTGAGGACATGCTGAACATGGCCTTCAGCATGATGACCAACCGGCAAAAGCAGAAATTCAAGGAAAATGCCGAATTGGACATGGCTTACGGCGTGGCGGGCCTGGGCAGGTTCCGCGTCAATGTCTTCCAGCAGCGCGGCAACGTGGGCATGGTGCTGCGCGTCATCCCCACCAAAATTCGTACTCTGGAGGAGCTCATTCTTCCCCGCGTCATCGACCACATCTGCGGGGAATCGCGAGGCCTGGTG
>JASHTZ010000737.1 GCA_030040295.1 Terriglobia bacterium
GACGCAATCGCGTCCCCATAGTCGCCGCGACGGGCTTGCAGGGCCGCCATTCCTGCGTAGGCCTCGGCATCCTGGGGATTACGGGAGACACGCTCGCGATAGGCCATCTCCTGCGCCGTGGCTTCCGCGGCCTGGCTTCCCGCTGATCCGGACGAAGCGGCAGCGTTTGGCTTCTGGGCGCTCAGACCTGGTGGCGCCAGGAGCATCATGGCAATGGCCATGAGCAAGCCGCGCCATGTCCAATCGCTTGCCATGGGCGATAAGGGTGCGATTCGATGATTCGTCATGTTGACAAGGCAGTAGGAGAGATTCGGACGCTGCGCCGCTCAGGCCGTCGCACCCACGTGCGCGACCTTCTCCCAACGGTGACTCCCGGTCATGAATTTCAACACACCTTGGAACCGGAAGTATAGAACCAATTGGCGGTAACCGATGTTTTCAAGAATGGCGAACATTAGAAGAGTCATAAGATCCCTGAAGCGTGGATATCGGCGATAGGTCAGCTCCTCTAGGAGAACTGCACCAACGGAGAGGAATCCACCGTAGATGAATCCGAGCAGCACGAAGACGAGAAGCAATCCGGGCGGAACCATGCCAAGGAAGAGCCCGAGCGGCACCAGGAAGTAACCCAGAAACTCCACGGCTGCGCCCAGGCCTTCGACGTAAGTGTGGAATGGAGTGCTGAGCCATCCCACGATTCCATACCTCTGTCCGAACAGGATTTCCGAATGCTTCCAGAGCGTTTGGCAGAGCCCCAACTGCCAGCGGCGCCGCTGATGGGCCAGCATGCGGATGGTGGAAGGGCACTCGGTCCAGCACACGGGGTCGGAGGTGAACGACATGCGGATTTGGCGGTGATTATCCGCAGCCCACCGGTGGAGTTGCACGATCAGGTCCATGTCTTCCGTCACGGTGTCTTTGGAAAAGCCTCCGGCTTCAATCACTGTAGCGCGATGAAAGACGGCGAAAGCGCCGGAGACGATCAGCGTTCCGCCCAACAGGTGCCAGCCGGTTCTGCCGAACAGGAAACTGCGCAGGTACTCGACCACCTGGAATCGCTCCAGCCACGTGCGCGGCAATCCCACGCGGAGCACTCGCCCGCCTTCGGTCTCGCAGCCGTTCAGGATGCGAAGAATGCCGCCGCTCACTACGGTCTTCTCGGCCGAGCTCACAATCGGGTCCATCAGGCGCAGCAGGGCGTCACGTTCGAGCAGGCAATCGGCATCCAGGTTGCAGAAGTAGGGCGAGCGGCAGAGGTTGATGCCCGCATTCAGCGCGTCCGGCTTGCCTCCGCGCACTTTGCTGACCACCACGAGGTTGGGAACCTTGGGATTTCGATAGAAGGTGCGGACGGGCGCCGTGGGGATGCCGGCTTGGTAAGCTCCGTCCATGGGCGAGAGCTCGAAGGTCTTCACCAGCCGGTCGATCGTTTTGTCCGTCGAGCCGTCGTCAACCACCATCACCTGAAATTCGGGATAGTCGCTCCGCAAAGCGGAGCGGACTGAGTTCACGATAACGTCCTGTTCGTTCCAGGCAGGAATGATGATGGTGACCGGCGGAGTAAAGGGCGAGAGCCGCAGTGCATCCAGGCCGTGATAGGCCATTTGGCGGATGTGCACCCAGGTGGCGCGCAGGGAGAGAAGCATCAGGATGGTGTAGATTCCGTTTCCCAGGAAGAAGTAGGAAAGGACGACGAGGTTGAACAGCATGATCCAATGGACAACAATCAGGCGATAGTGATGCATGGCCGGCAATTCGCTTACACCGAGGGATAGGGCGTTCCGTCAGGACCCCGCTGACGGCGGCTTGCTCCTTTCTTCTCCTTCCGGCTTGCTTCAGGAGGTGAATTTCTGGCCTCACCGCCGGGAATGACGCGATGGAGGAACTCTGCGGCGATGACGGGCTGTGGTTTGGTCCCTGTTCGAGGAAGTTCCGGCAAAGCCGCATTCCCATTGCGTGGTTCGACCGGAACATTATCGCTGTTGCCGCCCGCGGCCTCATAAGCATCGGCAAGAGCCGCCGTTAGTCCCGCTCGTTCCACAATCTCCAGAATCTGCTCGCGGACCGCGCCTTCCGGTGTTCGCAGGAAGTGGTCGAAGACCTGCCGCGCGCCCTCCGAACCCAAGGAGAGGAAAGCATGAATTGCCGCCTCGCGCACACGCCAATGCGGGTCGCGCAGGCATCCGCGGATTCCGGCGTAAAAGGGCGCGGCCGCCGGACCCAGACGGGCAAGAGCGCGCACGGCGCGCATCCGCACGAACCATTGGCTGTCTTCGAGAAGGTTGCGCATCACGGATGCAGTGCGGGAGTCCGTGAGGAAGATCATCAACTCCGCGGCGCGCGCGCGGACGTCCGAATTGCTGTCTTTGGCAAGTCCGGAGAGAAGCAATTCCACCAGCGCCGGGGATATCAATCCCGGATTCAGGGTGAATTCGGGGTTCTGCGCTGCGTGGCGGTACACCATCGTCCGCAGAATTTCGGCGCCGGCGAAGCGAACGGAGCGATTGGGATGAAGCAGGGAAGGCATCAGCCCCGCAGCACAATCGAGACCAAAGCCCGCCATGGCAGCTTGCAATCCCTGCCGGGGTGGAGAGGAAGCAGTGCCTTGAACCACCGACTGGAGCCTTTCGTTTAACACGGGGAAAGACTCTGGCGCGCCCATTGCCGCCAGGGACCGCAACGCCACCAACTGAATATCCACGTGACGGTCGTCGAGCGCATCGATGAGGAGGGGCCAACTCGATCGATGGCGGAGCGTGCCGAGGTTGCGGATGCTCTTTGCCCGGAGCAGGTGGCACAAAGAGGTTCGCTCCGCGCCATTTTCCCCAGGTGCGCTTTCAGAGGAACGACCGGCTGCTGCGCGCCCGTTGGCTGCGCGGCTTTCCCAGAGTCGGATCAGTCCCAGTTCGGCACAGAGGCCCTGGAGGGCGCGCAGGCAGCGCTCCGGGAGCTTGCGCTTGGAAAAGACCGGGTCAAGCAGCATCTCCAAATCGGCCAGAGACAATTCGCTCAGCGCCGCGATCTCCCCGGCGGTTGCGCCCCCGGCAAGCGCCTTGGCCACGAGCGGCCGGAACTCGCGGCGGAGTGCATGGACGTAACGCAAAAAGCGAATCTGCGCCCAGCGGCGGAAAACGGCCACGGTGATAAGGAGGAACGTTCCGGCAACGACGCAGAGTAATGCCGCTAACGCCCAGTGTATAACGGGATCGGTGATATTGGCCATGGCATTGTCGATATGGGAATCGATTACATGACAGATTTGCTCAAAGTGTGTCGAGCAAAGATTGCCAAACACGCGGAATTGCGACATGCTTTGAATGCAAACTGTCGGTGGTGCCCGATCAAGGGCAGTTTATACGCAGATACTGTGACATTTCAACAGCTATTTGTCGAAAGACGAAATGTTTCGATGCTAGTTAATGGTAATGCGTGGTACTAGTCGGATCGGACGCTCCCTGGAATTCCTGCGGGCTGGAGGATCTTCAGAATGATGTCCCCCCCATCCGGTTATGGAAGATGGGCATGGTTCAAACGATGTGCGCGAATGGAAGGTGCGGCTATTTCGTGGAACCGAGACCAGACTTCTTCCACCCCGCCAAGCCTTCCTGGTAAACCTTCACCTGACTGTAAGGGTAGCCATGCTCCAAGACGGTGCGGCCGGCCGCTCGGGCGGAGGCGCAGATATCGCCCGACGTGCCAGCTTCGTAAAAGATGAGCGTTCGGTCTTTGGGAAGGGTCCCCCAGCGCTGGGGCATTTCATCCAAAGGAATGTTAATCGCGCCGGGAATCTTGCCCGCGGCGAATTCCTTGGCGGGACGCACATCCACAAAGAGGGGTTTGGTATTTTCCGAAAGGATCGCTCGCAATTGGTTCGAATCAATCAGCGTGGGCTGCTTCATGGCAGCCTCTGCCTCGCTGCATACCTGCCCGCCTCCAGTTTGAAAACTCGACAATAGGCCTCCCGGGGGCTGGCCGAGGTCCAACGAGGGTGATGCAGACTCAGCGGGGGCGGGCGAACTTTTTCCGGAGCCGGGCGACGCTGTAGAGTTCTTCTCGGCAGCCGGCGGGGTGTTTACACTCGCGGTCGGGGGCCTGGCCGGCGTAGCGGAGGAAGGTGACTGCTCCCCGGCCATCATCAGGTGTTGGTCGATTACTTTCGAAAGGTCGTCGAAGGTAGGGACGTCGGGCACTGACTCCCGGTCGACGTAGAACGTGGGCGTGCCGACCACTCCCAGCGCCACCCCATCTTCGTGGTCGCGATTGACTCGCGCCATCTCGGCTCCGCTGGACATGCACTGGTCGAACTTGCTCATGTCCACGCCGGTTTCCGTCACGTCGCGCCTTAATGCTTCATCCGTTGTCGTGTCAGATTGCCGGGAGTAGATCTTGTCGATGGCCTCCCAGAACCTGCCCTGCTCACCAGCGCATTCAGAAGCCTCCGCCATGCGCTCGGAAAAGGGGTGAATATGGGTGAGTGGGAACTGGCGGAACACAAAGCGGATCTGGTTGCCGTATTTGGCGCGGATGGCGTGCACCACTTCCTGCTCGCTGCCGCACACGGGGCACTCCAGGTCGCCAAACTCCACAACCGTGACCGGCGCGTCGGGATTGTTGGTCACATGGCTGTCAGGCCGCACCAGTTTTGCCGCGGTGGTTTCGGTCGCGGCTGGCGGAGGCGGCGGAGCCGTTTCACCGTGCGTGGCAAGCTCGTAAAACGCCGGAACTCCGATCAATATTGCCAGAACGCCGACTGCGAAATAGCTGCGCAATTGCACGATTTGCGCCGGCGGGTCGGCCTCCGGCCCGGGGCGGGACACGTTGTAGAGGGCCAGCGCGAAAAGCAGCATCATGACTACGCCTGAAGTCACGCACCAGGTGCAAAAGGCATGTATCACGAATCCCTGCAGGTATTCGAGGTAAACGGAGAACAGAAAACCGAACGCCGTGGCTCCCGCGAGGGCGTAGCGGATCTCAATCGCCAGCGACGCGGGCACAAGCGATTCCGCCACGATCAGCAGCACGATCAGCACGTACCCGGCCACGCCGAGCACCGGCATGGGTAATCCGCCCATGTGGGCGTAAGGGCTGTTGCGCACCGCGTCGCAGCCCCCTCCAAAGCACATGATGGGCTTGGTGAGAGTGTACGTCCAAAGCAAATATAAGGAATCGAAGAGCCCCAGCAGAGCGAGAGCAACAGAGATGGGTTTGCGCATGGCGTTCTATTCTACAACTTTATCAGAGGTGCGCGGCCGGGGGCGAGTTGCATTGCCTCAGGCTGATTTTTCGGCAAAGCGTCATCAGTGCACTTGGATTATCGGACGCGCCGCATGGCTTCCGCCAGCGATTCGGCAAGGCCGTGGGGCGCCAGCTCGGGCTGGAGATGGTCTGCCGTTCGAAACACTATGCCGTGCATTCCCACGCCGCGCGCAGCCTTGATATTGACTTCGCGATCGTCGATAAACAGTGCCTCCGCGGCGGTCACCTTCAAGCCATCAAGACAAGCACGATAAATCGCCGGGTCAGGCTTGCCGAATTTCAGATCACTCGAAAAGCAAAAGTGATCGAATAATTCCAGCCATTTGTGAGTCCGCAGCAGGTGGCCCCCCACACTTTTCGACATGTTGGAAAGGATTCCCAGCTTGAATTTCTGCGCGCGGAGTACCCGCACCCATTCCACCAATACCGTGTCAAGCCTGGACCAAAGCGCGCCATCCAGCGCTTCGAGTTTCCGGACTTCCTCCGGTGAACCAGTCCCACCCGCAATGCGCGCGATTTCGCCCCAATAGTCTGCCGCGCTGAGGAGGTCGAGGTCGAAGGGATCGCGCTTGCGCCAGTAAAGGTCCTGGAAGGTCAAAACGTCCAATTCCAGAGCCTGGCGGAGCGGCTCATAGTCCGCGAAGGTCGGGGCGGGGCTCAGCACGCCGCCCCAATCGAAAATCACTGTTGATATGGCCATGAATTTGTCTTTGCGTGAGTGGCGTTCAGGGTTCGAATAACGACTCCACAAATTCCTGCGGATTGAAGGGAAGCAGGTCATCAATTTTCTCGCCGACACCGACAAACTGAATGGGCAAACCGAGTTCGCGCGCGATGGCAATCACCACGCCGCCCTTCGCGGTGCCATCGAGTTTGGTCAGAATGATTCCTGTTGCGCCGCCGTGGTCCACGAACTGTCGCGCCTGTAGAAGACCGTTTTGTCCCGTCGTCCCGTCGATTACCAGAAGCACTTCGTGCGGAGCGTCGGGAATCTCGCGCGCGGCGATGCGGCACATTTTCCCCAGCTCGGCCATTAAATTGACTTTGGTGTGCAAGCGGCCGGCCGTGTCCACAATCACCATGTCGAGATGCCGGGTCTTGGCCGCTACGAGCGCGTCAAAGAGGACTGCGGCGGGGTCCGCGCCGGATTTCTGCTTGATCATCTCAATGCCCAGCCGTCCGGCCCAGATTTCCAGTTGTTCATTGGCAGCGGCTCGAAAAGTGTCAGCGGCGCAAAGCAGCGGGCGGCGATTCTGCGCGAGAAAGTAGCGAGCCAGCTTGGCGATGCTGGTGGTTTTCCCCACGCCGTTGACGCCCACCACAAACGTGACGTGAGGCATTCCCGGGGGAGGCTGTTTTGGCTGGGGAGCCTTTGCGCCCGCGCCGGGACTTTCCAGAATCGTCAGGATTTCTTGTTCCACGGCGGGGCGCAATTGGGAAGTCTGGCGCAGCTTGCCCTGCTTGATTTGCTGCTTCAACCCCGCCAGAATTTCCTGCGTCGTGCGGACGCCCAGGTCAGCGGTTATGAGGGTTGCTTCAAGGTTGTCGAGGACCGATTCATCCAGCACGGGCTGGCCTTCGACAATTTCCTCGATCCGCTCGACAAGCTGTGCTTTCGTTGAGGCCACGGCTTGCTTAAGTCGATCGAGAAAGCCGGGCTTCTTCTCTTGGTTGGAACCGAGCAGGGAAATCATAGAAGAGTATTGTAGCAGGTGTCGGTGATTTGATAGCAGAAGTCGGGAAACAGGAGGCGAGTGACGGAAACGATGAGCTATCAGGAATCTCACCGCAACGGCGAATCATGAGGAATAACCGGAGGTGTGGGCCTCTGCAAGTGGTCGTTTGGCGGGTTCCTAACTCCTGTCGCCTGCCTTCGATTTTCTAAGGGTGCGGCGAACCCACGGGATCCGGGGGCGCGGCTGCCACGGCCCTCCGGCGGACTTCATACTTGGCAAGGCTGCCCTTGGCCAGAGCCGCATCCATTGCGTCGACGACAAGGGGATCGTACTTGGTGCCTGCGTGCTTGCGCAGCGCCGACAGTGCTTCCGGGAAATCTCTGCCGGCCTGATAAGGGCGGTCGGTGGTGATGGCGTCAAAAGTGTCTGCCACGGAAATAATGCGTACCATCAAGGGTAATTCATCGCCCTCGATGCCGTCCGGATAGCCCTTCCCGTTCAGCGCCTCGTGGTGCCAGCGAATGCCCGGCAGCATCTCCGCGAGTTGCTTAACCTGCCGCACGATTTCATATCCCATCACCGTGTGCCGCTTCATGATTTCAAACTCTTCGCTGGTCAGCACGCCAGGCTTCTTGAGAACGCGGTCCTCGATGCCGATCTTTCCGACATCGTGCAGGGTCGCGGAAATTCGAATTTTGTCGATTTCATCTTCGGGCAAACCCAGTTCGCGGGCCAGAATAACCGAGTATTGCGAGACGCGGCCCGAATGACCTTTGGTGTAAGGATCCTTGGCATCGACAGCGGCGGCGATCATTTCGATGGAATCGATAAACAGCTTGCGGTTTTCCTCGGAAGCTGCCTGCAGATCACCGATGTAATGTTGGATATCATCGGCCATCTGATTGAAAGTGGCGGCGAGCTCGCCAATTTCCGTGTTGCTTTTGATTTCGGCGCGCTGGCTGAAGTCGCGTTGGGCGATGGAACGCGCCGTCCGGGTCAACAGGTCGATAGGGTGGGTAATGGTTGTGGCGGCAAGCAGGCCCACCAGCACGCTGAGAAGCACAAGGGCGAGTCCTAATTGGTAAGTCTGCCGGCGCATTTCGGTGACCGTGGCGTAGGCATCACTGGTTTTGCGCTGGACGATCACGCCCCATCCCAGTTTTTGCGTGGGAGAATAGGTCCCGAGCATCTGGACCATCTGGTTGCCTCTTTGCAGGAAAAAGGGCGAGGTTTCCGCGACGGGCGCATTCCCACCCCAATCCAGAAATTTCTGAACGATGGGGATGGCTGCCATATCCGTGCCCGAGACTTTGTCAGGGTCGTATGAGGTTACCAGCCGGCCCCCGTTGTCGATCACATAAGCTTCCAACCCGGAGCGCTGATTGGCATCCCGCAGTTCGTTCGTAATCCCCTTCAGCGTCACGACGAGGGCAACCATCCCCAGGAACTGGTCCTTGGGATGAATGGGCTCCGCCATCACCATCACCACATCGTTCCCTCCCGAGGACAATACAGTAATGGGATTGCTCCGGTATCCCTGGCCCTGTTGCGCCGCGGTAAAGGCTGCTGCGAGCGACTTGCCCAGAAACGGATCGCTCTGGCCATTAAAGTTTGGAGCTTCGGACTGGACAAATCGCGCTTGATCATTAAGCACGGCTGCGCTCAGGACCGTTTGCCGGTCTGCCACGAAGCGCCCGAGGGCCAGTTGCAGTCCGGGATCGGTGGGAATCTTCGCGGCTGGGATCTGAATGACCAGTGGCACCACCGTGTCCGAAAGTTCTTTCAACTGTTGATTCAGGTTCTCCATGTACAGCGCGATCACATGGGAGAGCGACTCGGAAGTGAAGGTCTGAAGGCTGCTTTCCTGCGTTTCCAGCCGTTCGCGGTTCAGGGACATCATCCTCTCGCCATAGAACCACACGGGGACGACCGTGCTCCCCAAAAGCGTGAGCAGTATGACGTATAGAATCCGGACGCGTGTTTGCCTGTGTTTCATCAGCCGGCCTGTCCGCAATCTTAGGCAATCGGCGATTTGAAATCAATAGGGTGTGAACCACCCCGCCGGCGAAACACTACCAATCGGGGTTCCCTCGGAGGGCGGGCGAAATGCTATAATGAAGCTTTAGTTGCTTTCGAGGCAAACTGGACAGAGTGAAAACCAAAATTGCCCGGCGAACCCGCCCGCTTCGCGACCACGACGAATAAAGATGCGGCGCGGGCGGGCCGTGGCCCTCAGGAGGTTTGGAATGTACCCAGAAGAATTCGTTCAGCCCATGCGTGAGGAACTTACGCGAATCGGGTTCAAAGAAATGCGCACCGCGGCCGAAGTGGATGCGGTGCTGAAGGAGTCCACAGGCAGCGTGCTGGTGGTGGTGAATTCCATCTGCGGCTGCGCGGCCGGACGGGCTCGCCCCGCTGTCGCCATGGCGCTCGAAAACAAAGCGCGCCCCGAAGTTTTGACGACGGTTTTCGCAGGCCAGGACAGCGACGCCACGGCGCAAGCCCGCACCTACTTCACAGGTTATCCGCCTTCGTCCCCTTCCATTGCGCTTCTTCGCGACGGCAAATTGCTTTTCATGCTGGAACGGAAAGAAATCGAAGGGCGTGACCCTTATGCCATCGCCGAGGATTTGACCAAGGCCTTCGATCGTTTCTGTGCTCCGGCCAGCGTCGCCCAGGCGAAATAGTGTTGCTCCGGGAAGCGGCAAATCCATGCAGGCGGACCGTTTCTATCGACTCCTGGCCCTCAACCGGCTGATCAGCAGCCACCGCATTAAATTCGCTGGCCTGCTGGGGCTGTACTGGCTCCGGCGCCGTCACCTCTGGTTGCGGTTTGATCCCGTGATGTCGTGCAACCTGCGCTGCCAGATGTGTTACTTCAGCGATCCCAGTTTTGCCCCACAGAATACCGGCCGCTTCAACGCCG
>JASHTZ010000738.1 GCA_030040295.1 Terriglobia bacterium
AGCGCCGTAACAGCCCAAACCGATAGAGCCGGTTTAGCCGCCAGTACACTGAACGTTTGGGGGAAATACCGGCTTTCCAGGCAATGTTTTCGGCACGGAGGGCATTAGGGTAGGCTTGCTCCAAGACGGAAAGTATGAATCGTTTCCGAGCGTTGTACGGCAGCCTTTTGGACACAGGAAATCCTCTCGCTTATTTCCTTTCAGCTTCGGTTGAGCACAACCTTGCAGAATTCATGCGGGACCAAAAGTTACCGAAAACGGGAACGGTTCCCGGCCACAGTACCCGGACCACGCCCCATTTAGGAACGGGCTTTCTCCGCGATGCAGCGGCCCTCCAGCACATCAAAAACCAACCGCCCATGTAAGGGCAATCCTTCCACCTGTTGTGCTACGTCCCGGCCCACCCGGCCGGCCAGAGCCTCCAAGTCACGCGGCTCCCGTTGGCCGAACAGGACGAAAAAATCCGTAGTCGCCGTCAACCGACGCGGTAGCTCTGCGAACCTTTGCCCGGTATAAATTAAATCGACATTCCGATGACGCCCCATTCGCGCCAGAACGTCCAAACCCTCTGGCATAGAAGCAGGCGAACAATAGTGAGGCACTTCCTCTAGTGCCAGCGTCAACTGTCCAACATCAAAGACGGCATCCGATACCGCGTCGATCACCTCTGCCAACTCCCCTCTGCCCGGTTGAAGCGTGAGTGCATAATTCTCACGGTCACTCACCGCTTCCAGCATTTCCAAGAAACCATCCACGTTTGACACCCGCTGGCCGAAATTGTGCTCGCCCAAGATGTCGATCACCACCAAACGCGGGCGACAACGGATGATCTCTCGCAGCGCCGTGCTTTTGCCCGAGCCTCGCAGACCGACACACCCAATCACCACGTTGCGTTTCATAGGAACAGTGCCCCCAAACCCGCAGCCGCTTGCGGAGTCCATGCCGCGATTTCTGGCGTGGCCTTCGTCATATCCGCGACTAGTTCTCCCGCAGACGAAAACGCACCACTAACCCACTTCACAACGTAGTACCCGCATATCAAGACCAGCGCCAAACTACCGACCACGACAACCAATTCTGAAAAAGTTAAGGGACTTGGTGCGCCTACCACTTCAGCTTCACGCTTAGCGACACCGGCCCCCTCTGCGGAGAACGCCTCGGACGCACCGGGACGGCCAAACCATCTCTCCGCCTTTCGTGATAATTCCACAGCAACCGTGCGCTGCGCTATCAGTGGGTTTTCCCTGTAGCGTAACGCAATTGCTTGCGAGGCTTCGGAATCTGGACGCATCGGCGGTACGGATGGCGTGTCATACGTGGCGGGTAGAGGCAAGGGACATGAATAAGAAGGCGATCTAGGCAAGTCCCTTCCCTCGAAACCCCACAGAAGCAGCTTGCGAACACCAGCAGTAGATTCGCGGGAATGTGTCGCTTTTCGGACAAAAGCCAGTACGCGCGGAGCGAGGCGGAATTTGAGTCGGTCTTCACCAGGGCCGGGGTCAGGCAGGGTGACAATCTGCCGACGCCTGTAAACGTCTTCGGTGAGCGCCAGCACGGTTTCTGTAACGGAACCCGGTTGCTGGCGTACCCATGCGCCAATTGCGGCCGGAACGCGGATTGCTCGCTCCATAGTCACAACCTCATCAAATGTGCGATGTTCACAATCTACGGGGCCGATTGGCGGAGTGGGACTCCGCGTGAGACTACCCAGTAGAAGCCGCGAAAACCGCAGTGATTTCAAGCGAAATTGAGGCGATGCAGAAGGCCGGACTTTTTGAGGATAAATCCTTGCAGATGTTGGAGGCGCGGGTGAGAATCGAACTCACGCATAAAGGTTTTGCAGACCTCTCCCTTACCACTTGGGTACCGCGCCGTCTGACGACCAATGCCTGGTGGTGGGTGATTTATGTCTAGAACAGGCTATGTGCCGTTTGCCGGTCACTCGCCACCAGCACTAACCACAAAATTTATGGAGCGGGAAATGGGATTCGAACCCACGACTTCGACCTTGGCAAGGTCGCACTCTACCACTGAGTTATTCCCGCTCACCCCTGACGTACAACTTTCCAGCCTGTTACAAACCAAATTATAGAAACCCATCCTCGGCACTGTCAAGCCGGTCGGGAAAACAGCAACCATACACCTTTGGCTTCGCATCATGACTAAGGATGGAAATTTGGAAATGCGCTGGATGGGTAATGATTTCGTATCATAATGAGACCATTCGAAAATAAGGCCAGTCGAAACCTCACCGAGCCGTAAAAGTCCAATGAAGGCAAAGGATTGCTGCGTTCTACTAACGAAGATTGGCGGGAACCCTTGGGGGCTAACCTTGGGCAAGACGGAAGGTGTGAGTTTGTAGTTTGGGCGCCCGCCCACGAAAAAGTTTCCGTGCACATTTGCGGCCCGCATGAGCGATTGATTCCCATGACCAAGGATTCCTGGGGATATCACAAGGCTGTGGTCGACAATGTTCAGCCTGGGGCGCGGTATCTTTACCGCCTTGGAGATGGATCGGAGTATCCCGATCCTGCATCGCGCTTTCAGCCCGACGGAGTTCATCAACCCTCACAAGTCGTGGATTTGGCGGGGTTCGAATGGACGGACACCGGCTGGAGGCCGCCGAAGCTTGAGGAAAGCGTTTTCTACGAAGTTCATATCGGCACATATTCCCCCGAAGGGACCCTGGATAGCTTGGGCCCGCACCTGCCCGCTTTGGCAACCTTAGGAGCAACCACAATTGAGCTCATGCCTGTTGCACAGTTTTCGGGCGAGTGCAATTGGGGTTATGACGGCGTTTACCCCTATTCGGTACAAAATACCTATGGTGGCCCAGAGGCGCTTCAACGTTTCGTGGACCGGGCTCATCGCTGCGGCCTGGCCGTGGCTCTGGACGTCGTTTACAACCATTGCGGACCGGAAGGCAATTACCTTTCGCAATTCGGACCCTACTTTACGGCAAAGTACACCCCCCCCTGGGGTGAGGCGATAAACTACGACGACGAGCAATGCGGTCCCGTGCGCTGGTTTTTCATCAAGAATGCACTCCATTGGTTTGAAAACTACCATATCGACGTGTTGCGGCTCGACGCCATCCACGGGATTTTCGACTTCGGGGCGCTTCACGTGCTCGCGGAGATGCAAAAGGAAACCGAACTCGCCAGCGAAGAACTGGGCCGCAAGCTTTACCTAGTGGCGGAAAGCGATCTGAACGATGCCAAATTACTGCACTCATTCCAGCAGGGCGGCTTTGGACTCCCAGCGCAGTGGAGCGATGATTTCCATCATTCTTTGCACACGCTATTAACAGGAGAAACGCAGGGATACTATGGCGATTTTGGAAGCGTGCACCATTTGGCAGAGGTGCTTCGCAACGGCTGGTTCTACCACGGGCAATACTCGTCGTACCGACGCCGCCAGCATGGAAATTCCCCCCACGGCCTGTCGCGATCTCGTTTCGTCGTGTGCAGTCAGAATCACGACCAGGTTGGCAATCGGGCAGGTGGTGAACGACTGAGCGTGCTTGTGGATTTCGAAGCCCAGAAACTCGCCGCCGGCGTGACCCTGCTTTCTCCTTTCGTGCCCTTGCTTTTCATGGGTGAAGAATTCGGCGAGACTTCTCCCTTTCTCTATTTCACAAGTTTCGGGGACAAGGACTTGATTGAGGCCGTCCGCCGCGGCCGGCGCGAAGAGTTTTCCGCATTCGGATGGCGGACCCCAGTCCCCGATCCGAATTCCGAAAATACCTTCCGAGCTTCAAAACTGCACCACGACCTCCGTAACCAGGAGCCGCACCGCACGCTGCGCCTCTTCTATCAGGAACTGATGAAGTTCCGCCGCAAACATCGTCGGGGCGCAGCCGAGAACTACGAAATAGTCGAAAACGATGGCACAAGGTCATTGACCGTACTTTGCGGCGAACCGCCAAATAAGTTGGTGATGATTTTCAATTTCGACAAATGTGAAGTAACGCTGCCGGTTCCGCAGGGGCGCTGGATGATGAAGCTGGATTCGGCCGACTCGCGATGGCGCGGTCCAGGCAGCCGGACTTCTAAGTCCATCGGCTTCGCAGAAGCCATCACCCTGACCCGCCATTCATTGATTGTGTTGGAAAGCGAGGGAGAAGACTAGTAGACCCTATGCGATATGTTTGCGTCCACGGGCACTTTTACCAGCCGCCGAGGGAGAATCCTTTCCTGGAAGCCATTGAATTGCAAGACTCGGCCTATCCCTATCATGACTGGAACGAGCGCATCTGCGTCGAATGCTACGCTCCAAATGCTTCTTCTCGAATTCTCGATAATGAGGGTCGAATCACCGAGCTGTTCAACAACTATTCGCACATCAGCTTCAATTTTGGGCCGACGCTTCTTTCCTGGCTTGAGGACAAGGCCCCCAAAGTCTATGCCTCCATTGTTCGCGCGGATCAGCTGAGCAAAGAGAGGTTCTCCGGACATGGATCGGCGCTCGCCCAGGCTTACAACCACATGATTCTGCCCCTGGCAAATCGTCGTGACAAAACAACCCAGGTGATTTGGGGAATCAAGGACTTCGAACATCGTTTTCAGCGCAAGCCGGAAGGAATGTGGTTGCCGGAAACTGCGGTGAACACCGAAACGCTGGAGGTACTTGCCGAACGAGGTGTGCGATTTACAATTTTGGCTCCACGGCAGGCAAAGAGCGTACGGCGCAAGAACGGCCGGAAGCGGATCGATGTGGGCGGAAATCGCATAGACCCCAGTCGTGCCTATACGGTCAGCCTTCCCTCACGGCGGACAGTTGTCGTTTTCTTCTATGACGGCCCGATCTCTCAAGCAGTGGCGTTTGAGGGGCTCCTGAACGACGGCCACCAATTTGCCGACCGCCTTTTAAGCGGCTTTTCCGACAAGCGCACCTGGACCCAACTCATGCACATTGCGACGGATGGTGAGAGTTACGGCCACCATCACCGCTACGGTGAGATGGCTCTTTCCTACGCCCTGCATGATATTGAGGTCAACAAGAGCGCGCAGTTAAGCAATTATGGGCAGTTTCTGGAAATGTTTCCGCCGGACCATTGCGTCGAGATCGTCCAGGACAGCTCTTGGAGCTGCATTCACGGCATCGAGCGTTGGCGGTCGAACTGCGGATGTAATTCGGGTGGCCACAACAACTGGAATCAGGAATGGCGTGGACCTTTGCGGGCCGCATTCGATTGGCTGCGCGATTGCCTGGTCCCTCTTTATGAAGAGCATGGTTCGGCGCTCTTGAAGGATCCCTGGAAGGCACGGGACGACTACATTCAGGTAATCCTCAACCGGACACCTGAGTCTATGAATCTTTTCCTGACCGAACACGCCATGCATTCCCTCGATTCAGCCGAAAGAGTTCGTGTATGGAAGCTCCTCGAGATGCAACGCCATGCGCTTTTGATGTACACCAGTTGCGGCTGGTTTTTCGATGAGATCTCGGGGCTGGAAACCGTTCAGGTGCTCCACTACGCCGGAAGGGCGCTTCGACTAGCGCAGGAAAGCACGGGGAGCGAACTGGAATCCGAATTCCTGAGCCGGCTGCAGCAGGCCAAGAGCAACCTGCCGGAGCACGGTGACGGTGCAAAGATTTATGAGAAATGGGTGAAATCAGCGTACATCGGAATCGAGCGTGTGGCGGAACACTTTTCGGCCAGCTCGCTGTTTGAAAACTACGAGGCGAAGTCAAGGATTTATTGTTACCAGGTTGAGCGCGACCATTTTTCCGTGGAGGCAGACGGGAAGCTGCGTCTCAGTGTGGGAGAGGCACGGGTCAGCTCCGAAATTACCGAAGAATCGGCGGTATTCAGCTTCGCCGCCGCATATTTAGGCGAGCACAATGTGGTTGGAGGGGTGCGCGCACCGGGGCCTGCCGAAGATGCCGCGCTTCGCCAGAAGCTATCGGACGTCTTCTCGCATGCGGACATTGCAGAGGTCATTCGCGTCCTCGACGACGAATTTCCAAAACGAACCTTTTCCCTGCGCTCACTCTTCCGTGATGAACAGCGTAAAGTGGTTGATTTGATCCTCGCGGAGTCGATGGCCTCGGCCAACGCTGCCTATGGAACCCTGTACGAAAGCGAGGCGCCGCTCCTGCGTTTTCTCTATGATCTGGCGATTCCGGTGCCGGGCAGCATGAAGGCGACGGCGGGAATCGCCTTGAACAACAAATTGCGCATGGCACTTGAACGCGCAGAGATCGATGCCAAGGCCATTGAGGGTTATTTTCGCGAGGCTGCTGCCATCCGCGTTGATCTCGACACCGCGACTTTGGAGTTCACAGTTCGAAAGCGGCTGGAGCGCGAGGCGGACCAATTGGCAGTGCATCTCGATAAGCTTGAATCTGCCCGCAAGCTTCGCCAGTTGGTCGATTTTGTGATTTCCCTACCGTTCCGTGTAAACCTGTGGGAGACCGAAAATATTCTGTACGATCCACTGATTCATGGGCTGCAAAACAACGGCTCCGGACCCGACCAGAAAGAATTGAAAGATGAACTGCTTCACCTGCGCGACTGCCTGAAAATCCTGGGGGCTGATTCGCGAAATGGATAGTTCCGGCGCCCCCCTTGCGACATATCGCCTGCAGTTCAACAAGGAATTCCGCTTTTCGGATGCCGCAGGGTTGGTGGGCTATTTTAAAAACCTGGGAATCACGGACATCTACGCATCACCGATCTTAACCAGTCGAAAAGGCAGCACTCACGGTTACGACGCAACAGACCCCACTCAACTCGATCCCGATATCGGATCGGACCACGATTTTGAACTTTTTCAGGGAGAGTTGACGAAACACGGCCTGCGGTTGGTGCTGGATATTGTGCCGAACCATATGGCCGCCAGCAGCGAGAACCGCTGGTGGATGGATGTGCTGGAAAACGGCAGAGAGTCGGGCTTCGCCTCCTTTTTCGACATCGACTGGAACCCACCCTCGCGGTACCTCGAAGGGAAGGTATTGCTCCCAGTGCTTGGCCGGCCGTTCGGAGAAGCTCTTGACCGGGGCGAACTCCAACTGGTCCCGCAGAACGGCAAGTTCTTCGTTCGCTACTTCGATGCCATTTTTCCCATTATGGCCAGGTCCTATCGAAGGCTCGTGAAGCACCGGATGGAGGAATTGAAAACCCTGCTTTCCGAGGAGTCCCCGGCTTACCAGGAATATTCGGGTATTGTCGCCGCCCTGTCTTCACTCTCGGAAACGGCGCGTTCGGAAGCAGATCGGCGCGCGCAGTCGGACGCTATTCGCGAGCGGCTGGAGCGCCTGCTCACCCAGAATCCTGAAATCGCGGATTTTCTGAACGACAACGTAGCGGAATTCAACGGGCACGCGGGTGACCCCGCCAGCTTTTGCGCTCTCGAAAGCCTTCTGGCAGAGCAGAACTTTCTGCTGGCATATTGGCAGGACCCGAATGAAGGCATCAACTACCGCCGTTTCTTCGCCATTACCGACCTGGTGGGGATACGCGCTGAAGATCCGATTGTTTTTGACGCGACCCACGATCAAATCCTTCATCTCGCCGCTCGCGCCATTGTCCGCGGGGTACGCGTTGATCATGTGGACGGGTTGCGCGATCCGGTCGGCTATTTGAACCGGCTGGAAGACCGCCTCTCAGCCTCCCAGGGAGAAGGCGCGGACCCACCCTACGTCCTGGTGGAAAAGATTTTGTCGCAGGACGAAGCGCTGCCCGACGATTGGCCGGTCTCCGGCACGACCGGTTACGAATATCTGACTCTCGCCAACGGTCTTTTCGTGGAGCCCGCTGGTGCCTGCGCCCTCGAGCGGACCTATTTTGAATTCATCGGCAAGGAAATGAATTACGCCGACGTGGTGTATGAAAAAAAGAAGCTCATCATGGCGACGCTGCTGCGCGTTGAAATGCGATGGCTCGGACGCCAGATCGCTTACCTTGCCGCTCGGGACCGCTACGCCCGAAATCTGCTAAGACGCGAGTTGATGGACGCGCTGATAGAGGTAACCGCCTGTTTGCCCGTGTATCGGACTTATATTCGCAATCTCGATGTGCCCTCGCGCGCCAAAGAATCGATCGAACACGCTATCGGCGAAGCGCACCGGCGTGGGCAGCGATTAGGGGCTGAATGCTACGATTTCGTGCAGGATGTCCTTACTCTGGCGAACCCGGCCCATGTCGACGCCAGTCAGCGCGAGGAGCGGCTGGCCTTCGTGATGCGGTGGCAGCAGTTTACGGGTTCCATTACGGCGAAAGGGGTGGAGGACACTGCGCTCTATTCTTACTACCCTCTCCAGTCATTAAATGAGGTGGGAGGCAATCCCGAGCCCTCGAAAATTGCCTCGCGCGAAACGTTTTTCGAATTCATCAGGCAGCGGCAGAAGCGCTGGCCAAACACCCTCAACGCAGCGTCAACCCACGATACCAAGCGCAGCGAGGGCGTGCGCGCGCGGCTGAACGCTCTGTCCGAGATCCCGGATATCTACTCCAAGGAAATTCGCGAGTGGGCTGCGCTGAATGAGCCGCGCAAGGAAACGGTGGATGGCTGTAAGGTGCCCGACTCAAATGAAGAGTATTTGATCTACCAGACGATTGTCGGTTTATGGCCTGCAAACGAATCGGAATTGCCCTCCGTTTCTGAACGCCTTCAGGCATACATCATCAAGTCAATCCGAGAGGCGATGGTCAATACGCG
>JASHTZ010000739.1 GCA_030040295.1 Terriglobia bacterium
TCATCGTGACGCAGGCCGAACATCCTTATGTCGGCGCGTGGTGGCCGCCGGGGCACATCATCGGGTACGAGCACACTTTCGTTCACGCCGTTCACGATTTCCTGAACGCCATCGACACCGGCAGAGTGCCGGAGCCCAACTTCCGCCAGGGCGTGCGCAATCAGGCGGTGCTGGATGCCGTTGAGCGCTCTGCGAAAGCCGAAACGTGGGAGAAGGTGAAGATCTAATGTCCTACATGATGGGAATTGATGTGGGGACCACGGGCACGCGTGCAGTGATCGTGCGCCCCGATGGGCACGTTGTGGGTGCGGCCACAGGAGACCATCAGCCGATGCGCATGGCCAAGCCCGGCTGGGCGGAGCAGGACCCCGCGGACTGGTGGCAGGCTGCGCTCCTGGCTATTCGGGCGGCGATCGAGCAGGCGGGCATGAAAGGCTCGGACATCGCCGCGGTGGGATTTTCCGGGCAGATGCACGGCGTGGTGCTGCTCGACAAGGCCCTGGGAGTGATTCGCCCTTCTCTCATCTGGTGCGATCAGCGCAGCCAGGCACAATGCGATTGGATTACGCAGAAGGTCGGCGCGGAGCAGCTCATTCAGTACGTCTCGAATCCCGCGCTCACGGGCTTCAGCGCACCCAAGATTCTCTGGGTTCGCGACAACGAGCCGGAACTTTACGAGCGCGCGGCGCACTTTCTACTTCCCAAGGATTTCGTTCGCTACCGCCTGACCGGGGATTTCGCCACGGACGTCTCCGACGCCTCCGGAACATTGCTCTTCGATGTAACTCATCGCCGCTGGTCTCGCGAGATGCTCAGTGCGCTGGAAATCGACGCGGCAATTCTGCCCAAGGCTTACGAGTCGCCCGAAATCACCGGCGAAATCACGCGCGAAGCGGCGGTGCTCACGGGTCTGAGCGCAGGAACTCCGGTGGTGGCGGGCGGCGGCGACCAGGCGGCGAGCGCCGTGGGCAACGGCATCGTGCTGCCGGGGCTCACTTCCGCGACGCTTGGTACCTCCGGCGTGATCTTCACCTACACTGCCGCGCCCAAGCTTGATCCCCGCGGGCGCATCCACACCTTCTGCCACGCCGTTCCGGGAAAGTGGCACGTGATGGGCGTGACGCAGGGCGCGGGACTCTCGTTGCGTTGGTTCCGCGATAACTTCGGCCACGGCGAATTTTGGTACGCGCGCCAGACTGACGTGGACCCCTACGACTTGATCATCCACGAAGCGGTGAACGTTCGTCCCGGCAGCGAAGGCCTGCTGTGGCTGCCTTACCTGATGGGCGAGCGCACGCCTCACCTCGATTCGCAGGCGCGCGGCATGTGGTTCGGTCTGACCGCGGCGCACACCCGCGCCCACCTGATTCGTTCCATCCTCGAAGGCGTGGCGTTCAGCCTTCGCGATTCGCTGGAGATCTTCCAGGAACTTGGAATACCCGTGCAGCAGATTCGCGCCTCGGGCGGCGGCTCGCGCAGCTTCGTTTGGCGGCAGATTCAGGCGGACATTTATGGCAAAGAGCTCGTAACTCTGCGCACGTCGGAAGGCTCGGCGCTCGGCGCCGCGTTGCTGGCGGGCGTGGGCGCGAAGATCTACTCATCGGTGGAAGAGTCGGCGCAGAAGGCCATCCAGGTGAAGGAATCAATGGCGCCCGTCGCTGCCAACGTCGCGGCCTACGAGCGCTACTACGAGGTCTATCGCGGCCTTTATCCTGCCGTGCGCGATCTCTCCCACAAACTGGCAAGCCTGGGCTCGGGCGAAGCCTGAGAGCCCCGGCAACCACAAGGAACAAAATCCACAAGCGAGGTCAATGCCTTGAGGCGACCCTTACCACTGCTGGCTGCGCTGGTCATCCCGGCCCTTCTTGCCGGCACAGCGGCGGCTCAGGATTTCTCCTCCCATCTTGAGAAGACGCAATACAACAAGTGGAATGCTTACAAGCTGAGTAATGGTTTTGTTTCGCTCTACATTGCTCCCGACATCGGCGGCCGGGCCATACAGCTTCAACTCGGCGACGAGGACTACTTTTTTGTGAACAAGGACCTGGCGGGCAAGATTCTGCCGGAATCGCAAAACAACCTGCAAGCCGGCTGGGCGAATTACGGCGGAGACAAGGCCTGGCCGGGTCCCGAGGGCTGGATGAACGACGACCAGTGGGCGAGCGTGCCGTACTACATCCTCGATGGCACGCGGTATGAATCGGAAGTTGTGATGAACACGCCCGCGGAAGTGGCCGTGCGCGTGACCAGCCCGAAAGACCCGCGCACCGGCACGCAGTTCATCCGAACCTTTCACGTTTACGCAGGCACCACGCGTATCAAGGTTGACCAGGTGATGCGCAACATCAGCCGGCGGGAGATTCGCTGGGGAATCTGGCACTTGATCCAGAACGACGCGGCGGACGCGAACGATCCGGCCAAGCCCAACCCCGAGCTTTATATGTATATCCCCTTGAATCCTCATTCGAAATTCCCCGAGGGATACTACAAGCCTTATGGCGACGCCCGCCACCCGAGCTACGAAGTGCTCCCCGGCGGCCGAATGCTGCGTGTCCATTATTTGTACTGGGTAGGCAAGGCGGCTGTGGATTCCAGCGCGGGGTGGTACGCGGTGG
>JASHTZ010000740.1 GCA_030040295.1 Terriglobia bacterium
CTCTTTCCCTATATCGATGCGGTCGAGCGGGCTGTCATTGCAAAGGGTTCGGTCGAGCCGCCCTTTTTTCAGACGGTAAAGAATCCCATCCATGCCATGATGCAGGAGCACGATGCGGCGGGAGAATTGGTCAGGCAAATTCGCGCCAGGACTTCGGAGTACACGCCTCCCGCCGACGCCTGCACCAGCTTCAGGGCGCTTTACGAGGCTCTCCGAGAATTCGAAGCAGACCTGCACCAGCATGTGCATCTTGAGAATAATATTCTTTTCCCTCGTGCGGTGGAGTTGGAAGCCTCTGCCCACATGAAGCAGTCCGAATAATGGTTTAGACGCAATGGCAGTTCGTGGAGTGAAAGATGATTTGTTTCGATGATGCGCACAGAGCTGTTCATTATCCGCCGGATCGCCGTTTTCGGGTTTGGATTCGGCCGTCCCTTCTAATCGGGGTCGGTGCTGCGATCCTCTTGGTGATCGTAGCTGCCTGGATTGAGGTCGCAGTGGCCGGGATGCCCGGTGTTCCGGCTGTTCCGCAAATATCTCCAAACAACTTCACAGGCCCACACGGTTTTCCCGTGTGGGTACGCTACTGCCACTTCTTCAACTTTCTTTTCGTAATGATGCTGATTCGCAGCGGGCTTTCGATCCTGATGGACCACCCGCGTCTCTATTTCAATGATGGCTGCACGCCGGGAAGCGAATGGATTCGGTTTACGCCATTGAAAGTTCCACGCGACCGGCTCTGGACTGCGAAAGATGATGCGCGCTACATTTCGCCGCTCGTGGGGACGCCGGGTTACCGCCACACCATCGGCATTGCGCGGGTTTGGCACTTCATCGATGTGCACGGCTTCATCATCACCGGCATCGTCTTCATCATCATGCTGTTCGACACCGAGCAGTGGCGGCGCATTGTGCCAACGTCACCGCTGGTTCTTTTGCAGGCGTGGAACACGTGGGTGCACTACGCGACTTTTCACTTGCCGCCGGAACCCAACGGGTTTTATGGCTACAACGCGTTACAACAGATCGCTTATTTCACCGTGGTGTTTGTGTTCGGGGTCCTGGCCATCGCCACCGGCATCGCGATGTCTCCGGCGGTGGTGAACCGGTTTCCGTGGTACGCGCGAATCTTCGGAGGCCGCCAGTCGGCCCGCTCCATCCACTTCCTCACGATGCTGAGTTTCCTTGCATTCTTGATCGTGCACGTGACGTTGATCGTGATGACGGGATTCGCGCGCAATATGAACCACATTGTGATGGGCACCGACGATCAGAATCCTATTGGCATGTATCTCGGATTCGTCGGAATCGGCGTGGTGGTGCTCTCCTGGATCGTGGCGCACTATATTTCGTGGCACCATCCGCGTGGAGTGCAGCATGCCCTCAAGTCGGTGACGTATCCAATGCAGCTTCTTACTCTGAATCGGCTCCAGCCGCAGCAGAAGTACACGGAGAAGGAAATCTCTCCTTATTTCTGGCCCAATGGAAAGATGCCAATCCGTGGCGACTGGAAACACCTGGCAGAGAGTGGATTTGACAGGTTTCGGCTGAAGGTTGGAGGGCTGGTCAAGAACCCGGTGGAGCTTTCTCTCGCCGATCTAGAGCGCTTGGGTGAGGTTGAGGACATTACCATGCACCATTGCATCCAGGGATGGAGCGGCATCGCCAAGTGGGGTGGGATTCCCATGCAGAAGCTTATCGAGCTGGTGCAACCAAAACCGGAAGCGAAAGTTGTCGCTTTCTTCTCATTCGGGGAAGCTCTTTATGGCGGACCATATTACGATACACAGAACCTGGAGAACGTGAAAAAGTCGCAATGTCTGTTAGCTTCGCGGATGAACGGGCAACGGCTTCCGCAGGTGTACGGAGCACCCCTTCGGCTGCGTGTAGAAAACCAGCTTGGCTACAAGATGGTCAAATGGATCGAGCGGATCGAATTCATTGAATCGGAAAAATCGCTGGGCAAAGGAGAAGGCGGCAAGAACGAAGACGATGAGTATTTTGATCTGCTGCCCAATATTTGATGCAGAATCGTGATTCTTTCGCCCGCGAGCATGCGAGCGCCGACCATATTTTTTCGTTCTTCCGAAAGCTCCGGCTCAATTGGCTGCTGCTTCACTTCCCGCCGCGACTTGTTCGGTCCGTCTACGTATTTGTGAATGGATTCATCACGATCGGGCTGCTTGCGCTGCTGGCGCTGGTGAGCCGGAACCCATTTGTGTTTCCGTCGCTCGGGCCTACAGCGTATCTCCTGTTCTTTACGCCTCTGGGCCGGACCTCAAGCCCGCGAAATACAATCTTCGGCCACGCGATCGGCCTCATCTGCGGTTATGTCGCATTCATTGTCACAGGTGCCGGAGCAATGCCTTTCGGAGTGCATCCAGGAATTTTCTGGCCAAGAATCCTTGCTGCGGCTCTTTCGCTCTCGGCTACGGGCGCATTCATGGTTCTTCTCAATGTGAGTCATCCCCCGGCAGGTGCCACAACGCTGATTGTCTCTCTCGGGATTATTTCGAAGCCGCGTGAACTGGCCATTATCGAGGTGGCGGTTTTCCTGCTGGTTACTCAGGCTCTGGTGATCAATCGACTCGCAGGATTAGCGTATCCTCTGTGGCGCACCCCGGCACAGATCAAGGAGTGAAGACCACCCCTACCCGTTCAAACTGCTTCATGCCGGGTGGAAGTGGAAAAAAGATGAGTAATACGCCCTCGGCCAGCGGTCCGCGACCTGTTTGGCCGGATGACAAGACGAATTCCCTCATGGATCGGGCAATCGCTCGCGAGCAATCGCTGTCACGTTTGCTGATGACCTATATCATTACCGGCCTCGTTTTCATGCTCCTGCCAGGAACGTTTCTTGGCGTTTGGAATCTCATCAAGATCAGCAGCCGCGAAGCAGCGGAATCTATCTCGCCAGCTTGGATTCAGGCGCACGGGCACGCCCAATTGTTCGGCTGGGTGGGTACCTTCATCCTGGGCATCGGTTTTTGCTCGATTCCGAAATTGCGCAAGCTGAGGCCGTTTGCCCTTGGGTCGGCATGGCTGACATGGGCGCTTTGGGTCATTGGGGTGACCGTTCGGTGGTTCTCAAACATTGATCCGTGGCACTGGCGGATTGCGCTGCCCCTGTCGGCTGTGCTTGAACTGGCCGCTTTCCTCATTTTCTTTCAAGCCGTCGCAACCCATCGGCCGAGTGGTTCGGCAAAGCCGCTTGAGCCCTGGATTTTCGTCGTGATCGCGGCAACTCTTGGCCTGCTCGCCTCACTCATGCTGAACCTCGGTGCTTCGTTTCAA
>JASHTZ010000741.1 GCA_030040295.1 Terriglobia bacterium
CATTCCCATTCTCTATTCCTCGCGCTCGCCCGCTGCGGGTTACGTTCCCGGCCAAGCCACGCCCCCGGCGCTGGCCAACAGTGATCCCGGCCAGGGCAGTCTGGCGGTGTGCCCGTATCAACTCGATGTGAACGACGTCAACGGCAAAGTTGTGATCCAAACGTATTGGTCGACAAGCGGTGCGGAGAATCAGGGCACGGCCAAAGTGATGGCGATCTGCCAGCGGATGAGTGTGAACTTGCCCGCCGGCGTGTCGGGAGATTGATTTGGAGATTGAGCGATTTGGCGATGTAAAGTCGCTGAATGGCCAAATGGTGAAATCATGGCAATTGTCAGGACAGTTCTTCCCCGCAAGGGCTTCATCGAGCCACAGCATGGCATAACTCAGTATGAGAGCGACATGGACAGTAACATGTCGCTTCTGGACGCCAATGTGGCCTTCATGAGCGACCTCGCTTCCGTGGTGGACACGCTGGTGGGCGACCTAGGACTGAGCGGCGTGGTGAGCGGCTTCCAGATCGGAACCTCCAATTCGCTTTATCCCAGCCTCACTGCCGGCGTGCTTTATGCGAATGGATCGCGCTTTGCCCCTTTCAGCCCGGCTCCCGGTGCGGCGCCTGCCAGCGCCACCTCATATCTTTTTTATCAGCAGGAGAATTTTCCGAGCAGCTTCTATTACCGAAATACTCTGGCCGCACTCGATGTGGGGGACGCCTTTATCGGAGTTGTTGTTGCCAGCGCTTCGCAAGTTACAAGCATTACCCAGGCGACGACAATTTTCGGCAAGGTTTCCGCGGCGCCGGGAACGCCCGGAAATTTCACAGTGCCGCATCTGTTGGGGCGCACTCCCCTCGCCGCGCATATCCGCATGACCAGCCCAGGTGCCATCTGGTGGCAATCACCGACGGACGTGGACGACTTAAACCTCTATCTCGTTGCCTCAGACGCTGGGGTAACTGCAAAGGTGCAGGTATGGTGAAAAGAACAGTGGCAAAAGACAATTCGCAAATGGTGGCGAGTGTTGGCGGTGGAGTGCGCACCGGCGCTGGGTTACTTTCAGCCGTCGTAGTCTTCCTAGGATTTTTCCCCATCGGACCGTTGGGAATCGCCCTTGCCCAGCAACCCCAGGCACAGTCAGGCCAGCCGATCTATTCCGTTAACGCAAAATACGTGCAGGGGATCGGGCCGGGGTATTGGCCGACCGCCGGCTCCGGGCTCACGCTGAATCTTGCGGCGGGCACGGCCGTGTGCAGCAACACGGTCTACACCTACGCGGGCGGAACTCTGACCATGGCGGCGAGCGCGACGAATTACGTTTATCTGAATTCGGCGAGTAATTGCGCTCCGGCTTCCAACACCACGGGATTTTCTTCCGCCACCATTCCCATCGCCACCGTAACTACTTCTGCCTCGGCGATTACCTCGATTCTCGACGTGCGCACGCCTTTCACTTACGGCATGAGCGGAGGAAGCGGCGGCGGGGGATCGCCGGGCGGCTCAAACGGCCAGATTCAATACAACAATTCGGGAAGCTTCGGCGGCTTCACTCTTTCCGGCGATTGCACGCTTTCAGAGCCCAACATCACCTGCACGAAGACCAACGGCGCGGCGTTTGCTCCCCAGGCCACAAACGGTTTCGGCAATGGCGCTCAGGTGCTTGACGCCAGCCTCGAGAGTGGCGCGGATTGGAGTTACAAAGTCAACGCCGCGATCGCGGCTTGCCCGGCCACGGCATGCGTGGTGGACGCCCGAGGGTTTTCGTCGCCGCAAACCATGTCCGAATCCATCGATTTGAAAACTTCCGGCGGCGGTCCGGTGACCCTGCTTCTGCCCGCGCAGATCAATCGTTCGAGTGGTGCGCAATTCGAGATGGAAAACTACGCGCACATCATCGGCCTAGGACGGGCAAGCGTCGAAACGGGCAATACTTCTGGAACCCTTATCTATAATGCCAGCGGCGACACCGTGGCGGTGTTCGCCAATAATACCGGCACCTCGATTTCCTCGGTGCTGATTTCCGACCTCTCGATCAGCAACACCGGCTCGTTTACCGTGAAGGATAGCGGCGGCAATTCCCACAGCGAAACCTATGCCACCGGGGTTTGTTTTGACCTGTCGGATGCTCTCTATAACACCATCCAGCGCACGGCGGTGAATTGCCAGATTGCCCTGAAACTTAGCGACCCGAACTTCGATGGCAGCTACTACAACACATTCATCGACAACCATTTTGTCGCGCAGAACCCAAATGGCACGGCTGTGCTGCTGGGCGAGTACCCCAATGAAAACAACTTCTATTCCACAAATTTTTACGGAACGTGGGGAAGCGCGGTGTTTGCTCAGTCGGGCGGCGGCTGGGTGAACTTTAACGGTGGGGATATCGAGGGTGCGGGCGCGGGCGTGGTGATCAATTCCGGGAACAACATCGAGGTCCACGATTTATATTTCGAGGATATCGGCCCCGTAACCGGTGGTCCGCAATATGCCGTGTGGCAGGCAAGTTGGCCG
>JASHTZ010000742.1 GCA_030040295.1 Terriglobia bacterium
CCGGGAGACTCCGGCATCCACCTGCAACGCGGCATGCTTGTCCAGAATGACTCGCCCGGCTGCGGCAGGCGCGACAACGACGCCGGCGTTTTCGAGGAAGTATCGGGCGGCGTGGTGCTGCGCAAGGAATTGGAAATTTCCGGCCCCATCCCGCAGCGCGCAGAAATCGTCTTCATCGCCAAGGAACGCCTCACCAACGACGCTGAACTGGAATTTGTGGTGAACGGCAACGCAGTTGTCCGCCGCTCGCCGCGCTTCTGGGCCCCTGACGCCAAGCAATATCTGGTGCCGGAAGGCGGCAAGGACGACCCTTGGGCCTGGAGCCGTTGGCAGTATCAGGAAATCCCCGGGAAGGACTTGTACACCGGCAAGAACACCATCCTGATCCGCAGCCGCGATGGCAAGCCCGGCTGGGCGCTGATGGTGGCGGACTACGCCGACTTCCACAAAGGCTGTGCGCAGCCCATGCCGTTTCCCCACGCCAGCGCCAAGAGCGGCGATGGAGGAAATACCTGGCGGCAGGACGACCTGGGGAGCGAGGGAAAAATCTCCGGCGAGTACGTTGTTCGCCTCTGGCTCGATTCCTACCGCCCCGATGGGCAGCTTTCCTCTGATATTGTCGATTTGGGCGGAGAGGCGGCGACCTTCAAAACTCTCTGTGATGTGCAAGGCGTTCGATTCCGCTGGGAAGGCAACACCCGAGGGGCCACAGGGCTGAGCGCAGAGGTTCGCTCCGGTAACAGTCCCGTTTATGCGCCAGAGCACTGGAGCGACTGGATGAAGCCAGCCTCAGACGGTTCTGTTCCCAGCGTCCGCGGCCGCTATTTCCAGTGGCGCATCAAGTTCACAAGCAGCGATCCGGAAGCCTCGCCGGAATTGACCGGCATCCGCCTCGAGACCGAGGTTCGCCACTACGGCGCGGGGAAAATCCGCGTGGTGCGCGAGGATAATTTCAGGTTTCATCCCGCGTCGGAGGGTTACCGTTACGAAGATTACGAAAGCGCCTACCTTCAGAAATTTCGCCGGCAATTCCAGCTTGACGAGGTGGTCGCGGGAGCGCACACCGGCTGGGAGCGGCAACTACGCCTGATGCGTTGGGCTTACCTGGTGCCGCTCAAGCCGCAAACGCCGATTTACCCCTGGGATCCCGCGGCCTGGATCGATCAGCAGCGCCTGCCCGAAGCCTTAAAGGCCAACACTTATCCCCAGCGGCGCCGCGACGCCATGTGCCTGTTCTCGGATGTTATCCTGATGGCCGCCCTTCAGAGCATGGGATACCCTGCGCGGCATATCAATCTGGCCACGGAGGGCGTAAGCGGACACGAAATTGCCGAAGTCTGGTCAAACCTGTTCGGCAAATGGATTCATCTGGACGCCACCATTGACACGTTCTGGTACGACAAGCGCACCGGCACTCCGGTGAACACGCTGGAAATGCATCAAGCCCTGGTGGAGCGCCTGAAGCAGCCCGAGACCTGGGAACATCCGTTTTATTACACGCAGCCGGCGGACACCTATTTGCTGAATTTCCCCATCGCCCCGGCGGGCGGCTTCGAACGCCGGCCCATTCCGCAAGAGACAATCGATTGGACCCTCACCGCCACTTCGCAACTGCGCATGGTGCCCCGCAGCGATGTGTTCTCGCATCCCTCGCCCATTCCCGTCAGCCAGGGGAATGAGATTTGGTGTTGGAATGGTTATCTCAATTGGGCGGACGCCAAGGTTCCGCCCCTGCACCAATTCAGCCGCTTCACCAATCGCCCGGAGGACTTCAACTGGCCGCTCAATCAAGCGCGATACGTGGCGGAGGAAACCGCCACTCCCGGAGTGGTAAACGTGACACTCGACGACAACATGCCCTATCTCGCCAGCCTCCTGGCCAGGATCGACCGCGGGGATTGGAAGGAAGTGCCCAGGCATTTTCCCTGGACGTTGCACGCCGGGCTCAACACCTTGGAACTCCGCGGCCGAAACGACGCCGGAGTGGAAGGCATGACCAGCGGCCTGATGCTGGAGTGCATAGGGTGCAACCCGCGATAACGCCTTTCAATCTGCCGAGATTTTCAAACATGGCAATGCACCGATGTCAATTCTTCCGCGGCACCCACCAGCCGGGAATAGGGATTCTGGGGAAGGGCAGATGGAGCTTTCGAGTCAGGGAGTCAATATCGGGGGCGAATTCGCGCAGCACATTCTGGCCCGCGAGGGTTGCAAAGATTTCGGCGGTGTGAATTCCCGCGTAATGGAGACTGTTGTAGGGCGCGGGCAAGTAGAGTTCGCCGACGAAACCCGCGGCGGCGGCTCCGGCAAAGTTGGCGAGAGCGAGGCGATTCTCGCCTAAGGCGGACTTATCGACAAACGTGAATCCGATGGCGTGAGCGGTGCGGATCACAAAGTTGTGGCTCGCGGACGGCCGGTAACGGAAATCCTCGTGCAAGGCGGCACCGGTGAAGAACCTTCCGGCTTGCAGCGACGAGGCGCGGGCGAGAAAGGCTCCGTAATTTCTTCCGAAGGCGCCGCCACCGTCGCGCCAGTAATGCGGATAATCCTTGGGCGGATGGGCCATCAAAATCAGGGACGAGAATGCCGGACCCACGAGGGCGCGCGGGCCGAAGGTGACCACGGCGTAATCATCGAAGCGCTGCTTCATGGTTTGCGGCCCGAGGGAGATGGCGACGGGCGCGAAGAACGGGTCTCCGGCCAGGGGAATGTGCCGAGGTTCCTGTAGGGGTGCGGGTTGCGTTTTGGTTTTAGTCTGCGCGGCCGGCTGAGGATTGGTTTTTTGAGGGGCAGCCGGGGCCGGCAGGCCCTGATTCGCAGTTCCGCCTGCCGATGGGGTGCCTTGCGGCGTTTGAGCGTTCAGCCACGCGCCCGCCATGCCCGCTGCCAGAAGCACGAGAGTTGAGATTCTCCGCGTCAATCCTCCTCCTCTTGGCCCGGCAGAGGCCGCGTGCTTCGGCGTCAGATGCGTAAGTACCCCCTAGGGCTTCGCGGGCGATTTGCCCAGCAGGTCTTTGACTTTGCGGTAGGCGGCAAACATCTCCGGCAAGCGGCGATAGACGGCGGAGGCTTTCAGCCACACGTCGTGATCGACGGCGGGCGAACCGGAGACAGTAGTATTCGGGCGAACGTCGTTGGGAATGCCGCTCTGCGGCGTTGCAATCACATGGTCGCCGATGGTCAAGTGGCCGGCCACGCCCACCTGCCCGGTTAGAATCACATTGCGCCCCAGCTTGGCGCTGCCCGACACTCCCACCTGGCTACAAAGCAGGGAATTCTCGCCAATGTCACATCCGTGGCCGACTTGCACTAGGTTGTCAACCTTCACGCCGCGGCGCAGGCGTGTTTCGCCCACGGCGGCGCGGTCAATGCAACTGTTGGATTGAATCTCCACCTCGTCTTCGATCACCACGATACCGGCCTGCACGATTTTGTAGAACGTTCCGTCAGGGCGGGGAACGAATCCGAAGCCGTCGCCTCCAATCACCACGCCGTTTTGCAGCGTCACGTCGTTGCCGATGCGCACGTTTTCGCGGACCACCGCGTGCGAATGGGCGAAGAAGCGGTGGCCGATCTTCACTCCCGCGTAAATCATCGCGAAGCTTTTGAGCACGCAATCGTCACCTAACTCAGCACCTGCCTCAATTACGACGTAAGGGCCGATGGAGGGGTTGCGTCCGAGTTTCACGCCGGGGGCAATGACGGCCGTGGGATGAATTCCTGCGGGGGGCCTTTGCGGCGGGTAGAAAATCTCGACCGCATGGGCAAAGGAAAAATAGGGATCGGGGGAGCGCAACACGGGCTTGCCCAGAGTATTAACCTCATTGCCCGCGATGATCGCCCCGGCGCGCGTCGTGCCGAGCTTGGGCAGGTACTTGGGGTTTGAGAGAAAGGTGATCTCGCCCGGCTGGGCCTCGTCCATGCCCGCCACGCCGGTGATTTCCAAATCTTCCGGGCCTTCGCACCGGCAATTCAAACGCGCTGCAAGCTCGCCAAGTTTCATGAGCATCTCCCTGAGCGGCACGATTGGGTTGTATACCTCGAAGAGCGTATCACAACATGCAGGGAAGCAGACGCTGTAGGGCGCGTGTCCCCACCCGCGTCGCACCAGAATTTGGTGGTGTCTCAGTTTGAATTTTGGAGCCGGCTCGACACATCGTGACCAGCCGCCCATCGCTGTAGCGGCGCTCTATGAGCGTCGCATTTAGGGGCTTGTCCGTCATCTGACGGAGCAAGCCCCTGCGATGGTCAATAGACCGCCGCTACAGTATTTCGAACTGAGCTACCCTCAATTTTAAAAGCGCGGCCGGGAACACCCGCGCTACAAATGTAATTTGCATGGTACGAAAGTACCGGTACAAAAGGTGCCTTTGATAAGAAGTCAAGAGGGCGTAGGTTGGTTCTAACACTGCCTCACCTCCGATTAGGTGGGTAAGGCAAAAGTAGCTGGAATGCCCGCGCTGGCAGCAGCCGCAGGCCTTCCGGCTATCTGGTCACTGGCCACCTCCGGCTTTCCCGGTTGTGGGCAATGTGGTAGTGGCAGTCAGAGCGCATACCGGGGGAAACTAGGGTACGCCATTCCCGACTCCCCGGTATGCCGCTTCCTGGTCCGCGCAAGCGGAATCAAGAAAGTTACCTCGCCATACTTGCGAGGCGGCTGGAAACGAGCTAAGATGTTCGCTTCGAACCGTCCTGGGAGTCAGGATGCACATATGAGCCATCGTCGAACCAGCAAGCGAATTCCGGTAGAGCTTCCGGTTGAAATCCGGTGGAAGAACCGGGCTGGAAGCCTCCGGCATGCGATGGGAAAGACGGGGAACATCAGCGGGAGCGGATTATTCATTGAAGTTGCCGCGCGTTTGAACCGGGCAACTTCCGTGATGATCAAGGTAAAGCTTCCCAAAGAGGTTACCAAGGTTCCCTTGGAGCTCTTGTGCCAGGGCCGAGTGGTAAGATGGAACCAAGTCGGCTCGGTTCACGGTCTGGGCGCAGTCATTGATGAGTACGAACTGCGTCCGGTGAAGTCGGCTGCGTCCGCGGACAGGCCGGCCTCGAAAGCGACAA
>JASHTZ010000065.1 GCA_030040295.1 Terriglobia bacterium
CGGCCGGACGCGACCTATACGGAGCAGTATCCGCTCGAACGCCCGCCGGTGGCCGAGCGCTATCGCGGAGCGCCGCGCCTGAACAACCACCCCGAATCGGGCGAGACGCTGTGCATCGCCTGCAATCTGTGCTCGATTGCCTGCCCCGAGAATTTGATTGTGGTCGGTTGGGCGCGCACGGAAGACCGCAAGAAGCGCTTGACCACGTTCACCTACGACCTGTCGCGCTGCATGTTCTGCGGATTGTGCGAGGATGCCTGCCCGGTGGACGCGCTCGAGCTGACGCAGGATTTCGAAATCGCCAATTATTCGCGCGAAGGAATGATTTGGGACCGGCAGGCGCTGGAAGAAGGACCGAAGCCGGCGAGATACACAAGATAAAGTGTAAAGGCTAAAGGTTAAAAAGGGCAGAGCAAGATCGATGGCCTTGATTTAATCCCTTACTCTTCACCCTTTAACCTTTCGTCGTTTGAACGCATGGCCGAACTTGTAACATTCCTGATTCTCGGTTTGGTGACGATGGTGTCCGCGATCATGGTCATCACGCGGCGCAACGCCGTGCACAGCGCAATTTGGCTGGTGATTACGCTGTTGGCGGTGGGCGGGATTTTTTTGCTGCAGCACGCTGAGTTTCTTTTTGCTGTGCAAATCATTCTGTACGTCGGCGGCATCACTGTCCTCTTCCTGTTCGTCGTGATGCTGGTGGATATTGATGTCCAGCTCAAGCAGGCGCGATTTGCTCGCCAGTGGCTATTGGCTCTGGTGACCGTTGCCCTGGTGGTGGCCCAGCTCATTTACGCAATTTACAACCACGGCCTAGGGCTGAATCTTCCCTCGCGTCCCATGGTTCCCGCGCCTCCGCAGAATACCCAGGCCGTGGGCATGGCGCTCTACCAGAATTACATGTTGCCGGTAGAGATCGCCTCGATCCTGCTACTGGTGGCCATGGTGGGGGCAGTGATTATGGCCAAGAGGAAATTGGAATGATTCCCACGGATTACTACATTTTTCTCGGCAGCGGATTGTTTACCATCGGAGTCATCGGTGTGCTCACCCGGCGAAACGTGCTGATCATCCTGATGTCGATTGAGCTGATTCTAAACGCTGTCAACATCAACCTGGTCGCGCTGTCGCAATATTTCAAATCCGTCGATGGCCAGGTATTCGCCATTTTCGTGATCACTGACGCAGCAGCGGAAGCCGCTGTTGGACTGGGCTTGATCATCGCGCTCTTCCGAAACAAAGAAACCGTCAACGCGGATGAAATAGATTTGCTGAAGTGGTGAGACAAGTTCGCCTTTGCCCTTTAATTTTTCGGAACCTATGCTCGACTACATTTGGTTAATACCGGTATTCCCCGTCGCGGGAGCTGCGATCCAGTTCCTGTTCGGCCGGCGCTTGTCCAAATCGGCGGTGAACGTGGTTTCGGTGGGCCTGCCGGGCGTATCGTTCCTCTGGGCGGTGGGCTGCTTCTTCCAATTTCTTGGCCTTCCGGAAGCCTACCATCACGTTTTTCTGCGGCCTTTGTATACCTGGCTGCCCGCCGGGGCTTTTCATCTCTCCAATGGGATGTTGGGCAATCTCAATGTCGGCGTGGGTATGCAGCTTGACCCGCTCTCCTGCGTGATGATGCTGGTGGTCACGGGCGTGGGCTTTCTGATTCACGTTTATTCCACCGGATACATGGCGCACGAGGGCGGATACTACCGCTTCTTCGGCTACCTGAACCTTTTCATGTTTTCCATGCTGGTTCTGGTGCTGGCGGACAATTACCTGATGATGTTCGTGGGCTGGGAAGGCGTGGGGCTGTGCTCTTATTTGCTGATTGGATTTTATTTCCAGCGCAAGGCGGCCTCCGATGCAGGCAAGAAGGCATTTGTTGTGAATCGCATTGGCGACGCCGGCTTCCTGCTGGCCGTGATGTTGATGACGGTGACGTTCGGTTCGCTCGATTTTCAGCGTATCACGGACCTGGCGCGCGATCCGCACTTCCATGTGAGCGATGGAGTCATTTTCGCCATCTGCATTCTTCTGTTCGTGGGCGCGACGGGAAAGTCCGCGCAGATTCCCCTTTACGTCTGGCTGCCGGACGCGATGGAAGGCCCCACGCCGGTTAGTGCCTTGATTCACGCGGCCACCATGGTGACGGCGGGCGTTTATATGGTGGCGCGCTCGAACGCGCTGTACGCACTGTCGCCGCGCGCGCTGGCGTGGGTGGCGGCGATTGGCGCATCGACGGCCATCTGGGCGGCGCTCATCGGATTGGTACAGAATGACATCAAGCGCGTGCTGGCGTACTCGACAGTCAGCCAATTGGGTTACATGTTCCTGGCGTGCGGCGTGGGTGCGTTCGGCGCCGGAGTCTTTCACCTGATGACCCACGCGTTTTTCAAGGCGCTTTTGTTCCTTTGTTCCGGCAGCGTCATTCATGCGCTTGCCGGTGAGCAGGACATGCGCAACATGGGCGCGCTTAAATCGAAAATTCCCGTCACTTACATGACGATGCTCATTGCGGCGCTGGCGATTTCGGGCATTCCCCCGCTCGCCGGTTTCTTCAGCAAGGATGAAATTCTGTGGGACGCCTTCGCCGGCCCTTACGGCCATCCGCTGCTCTGGGGAGTGGGATGGATCACTGCGGGCCTGACGGCATTTTACATGTTCCGCCTGATTTTCATGACCTTCTGGGGTAAGTCGCGTGTCCCGCACGATGTGGAGCACCACATTCACGAATCCCCGAAGTCCATGCTTACGCCATTGGTCACGCTGGCCGTTCTTTCCCTCATTGGAGGGTTCATTGGCTGGCCGAAATCTCTTGGCGGCGGAGAATGGTTCGGAAAGTTCCTCGATCCGGTATTTGAGGGTAATCCAGTCGTTTCGGTGCAGGAATTCGGTCGAAACCTGGAGTATGCACTCATGATCCTATCGGTTCTGACGGCGCTTGTGGGAATCGCCATTGCTTTCCGCATGTATGTCCAGCGCCCAGGGCTCGGGGACCGTGTCGCCGCGGCCTCGCCCGCCTTGTATCACGTTTTTCTGAACAAGTGTTACATCGATGAAATTTACGATGCGCTTTTTGTGAACCGGGTGAAAAACCTGGGCAGCATTCTCGCTGCGATCGATTTGGGCGTGGTGGATGGAGGCGTCAACCTGGTGGGCTGGGCCACGCGCATGTCCGCGGAAATCTCGCGTCTGTGGGACACGTGGGTGATCGACGGCCTGGTGAACGTGATGGCCTTTATTGTTAAATTGCTGAGCTATCCCGCGAAGATTGTCCAGACCGGCGTGGTGCAGAACTATGCCTGGTTCATCACCCTTGGAGTTTTGCTTTTCATGGTTTATTTCTTTTCGCCCATACACAGGTTGTTGGCGATATTTGCGCGATGAAATGATTTCTCGAGGTCAACGATGGCATTTTTTCATGACCACATTCTAAGCATCCTTCTGGTGATTCCGCTGGTGGGAATGGTTCCGCTGTTTTTCATTTCCGGCGAAAACAAGCAGGCGGTCCGCTGGTGGGGAAATATTGTATTGTTCCTGGACTTCCTCGCCTCCCTCCCGCTGGTCTTCTGGTTCTCCAGCGAATCGCCCAATCAGCAGTTTAAATTCATCGAGCTGCACCAGTGGATTCCCTCCATCGGCGCGCAATATCACCTGGGCATTGACGGCATCAGCTTCCTGATGATCATGCTGACCACGGTGCTGGGATTCATCGCCGTCCTCTCCTCCTGGAACGCCATTCACGACCGCGTAAAAGAATACTACGCGATGTTCCTGCTGCTCCAGGTGGGAATGCTCGGCGTGTTCATGTCGCTCGATGTGTTCCTGTTTTATGTTTTCTGGGAAGTGATGCTGGTTCCGATGTATTTCATCATCGGGGTGTGGGGCGGGCCGCGCAAGCTTTATGCCGCCATCAAATTCTTTTTGTACACCCTCGCCGGCTCGGTGCTGATGCTGCTGGGAATACTGACGCTTTATCTGAATTACACGCTGCCCAACGGCGGACACACCTTTGACCTGATCGAGTTAATGAAGCACACGGACTCCTGGCCGCTCGAAATGCAGATCTGGGTCTTTGCGGCGTTTGCCATCGGGTTCGCCATCAAGGTCCCGATGTTCCCGTTCCACACCTGGCTGCCGGACGCGCACGTGGAGGCGCCCACGGCGGGCTCGGTGATCCTGGCGGGCGTTTTGCTGAAGATGGGAACGTACGGCTTCCTGCGCTTTTCTCTTCCCCTGCTGCCGCAGGCGAGCACCAATCCCAAAGTCGTTAAGGTGATGGTCTATCTCTCGCTCATCGCCATTATCTATGGGGCGCTTGTCTCGCTGATGCAGAAGGATATGAAGAAGCTCATTGCCTATTCATCCGTCAGCCACCTGGGATTCTGCACGCTGGGAATTTTTGCGCTGAACCCGCACGGTTTGCAGGGGAGCGTGATCCAGCAGATCAACCACGGAATCTCCACGGGCGCTCTCTTTTTGATTGTCGGGCTGATTTATGAGCGCCGGCACACGCGCGAGATCAAGGAACTGGGCGGACTTTCCAACGTCATGCCGGTCTACGCCGCGCTCTTTATGATCGTGATGCTTTCTTCCATCGGCTTGCCGTTGCTGAACGGATTTATCGGAGAATTCACGATCCTGCAAGGTGCGTATGAGGCGAGTTGGCACTGGGCGGCCGTGGCGGTGGTAGGAATTGTGCTGGGGGCAGCGTACATGCTGTGGCTCTACCAGCGGACCATGTTCGGCCCCTGCGAGAATCCCAAGAATCAAATCCTCAAGGATTTGAACTTCCGCGAGGTCATGACGCTGGTTCCCCTCGTTTTGTGGGCGTTCTGGATTGGCTTGTACCCGAAGCCTTTCTTCAACGTGCTGGATAAGCCGGTCACCGCGATTGTGGAGCAGCTCAATCCGAATTTCTTCAAAGCACCACAGACCAAGAAGGAGGCGCCGGGGATTCCCGGCGGCGCCCAAGCTGGCCTGCGGGCGACCTCCAAAGCGGGAGGAGCGGGGCGTTAATGGGTAACGCGCTTTTCAGTTCGCTGGATTATCAGGCCATCAAGCCGGAAATTCTTCTCACCATGTTCGGCATGGCGGTTTTGCTCTTTGATTTCCTGCTGGACAAGAGCGACAAATTTCTGAACGCAGTGCTGGTCCTGATCGGCTTGGGCTTCGCGCTTCTGCAACTCGGAATTTTCTGGTTCCGATATTTTCGCTTCGGCCCTCCCGCCTACGTCGGTTTCGACGGCACCTATGCTTTCGATTCCTTCGCGGTTGTGGCTATGGTGATCATCGTCCTCGCCACGGCGCTTGCCGTCCTGCTCTCCGTGAAATATTTGGAGATTGAGGATGCGAACGTAGGGGAATATTACGCCTTGCTGCTCTTCGCGGCCGTTGGAATGATGTTCATGGTCTCGGGCGTGGATTTGATTGTGCTCTTTATCGCCCTGGAGGTCATGGCCCTCTGCGAGTACGTGCTGACGGGATTTCTGCGCGGCAACCGCCGCTCCAACGAAGCGGCCGTAAAATTTTTCCTGCTGGGGGCGTTTTCTTCCGGGCTGCTGCTCTATGGCATGTCGCTTCTCTACGGAATCGGCGGCTCAACGAAGCTGGCCGTCATTGCCGAGCGGCTGCGCGACCGTCCTTCCGGCGACCCGCTCTCCTGGATTGCGCTCATCACTCTGCTTGCAGGTATGTATTTCAAGATTGCCGCCGTCCCCTTTCACCAATGGACGCCGGATGCCTATGAGGGTGCGCCCACGTCGATTACCGCTTTCATTTCCGTAGCGCCCAAGGTGGCCTCTTTCGCGTTTTTTATCCGCATTGCCTTCATGGGGCTTTGGCCGTTGCGCATGGAATGGCAGGCACTTACCATTGGAGTCGCCATCGCCACGATGACGCTTGGGAACCTTGCCGCCATCACCCAGGACAACATCAAGCGCTTCTTCGGCTATTCCACCATCGCGCACGTGGGATATCTGCTGCTCGGCCTGGTTGCTGCGGCGGACGGGGAGGGTGATGGGCTGCGCGCTGTGGTGATTTATCTCATTGTTTACGCCTTCATGAATCTCGGCGCTTTTGCTGTGGTCATCATGATGCGCCGGAAAGACATTATCGGAGACGAACTCGACGATTTCGGCGGGCTCATGTCGCGCGCGCCGGGATATGCGATTCTGATGCTCATTTTCCTGCTATCGCTCGCAGGAATTCCTCCAACCGCGGGCTTCATCGGAAAGTATTTCATCTTTCTTTCACTTATTGAGACCTCGCATTACTATCTCGCGGTTCTGGGCGTTGCCTACGCCGTCGTGGCGCTGTATTATTATTTCAGGATTGTCGTGGTTATGTTCATGAAGAAGCCGTCGGAGGAATCGCCGTTGGCGACGGGTCTGGGGATGCGCGTGGCGCTGGGCGTGACGCTGGTGATGACTCTGTTTATTGGAATCTATCCCCAGCCGGTGATCTCCATCGCGCGCGAGGCCGTGCGGCCGTTTTTCTCATAGTCAAGAATAGGAACGAAGCTCCTTTCGAAGCGGGACCAGTCAACGAGGTTTGCTGCGCGCGGATTCAAGGGGGGGATCAGTGCCCAAGACTCCCGGCAAGGGAATGAGTCTGTGGGCGCAAGTGGGGTTTTACTCCAGCCTGGGATTCATCCTGCCCGCCGGCGCCGTGGGGGGGGTCGCACTGGGTTGGCTGCTGGACCGATCGCTACATACTACGCACGTCTTTGCTGTGACTCTTGGATTGTTAGGCGCGGCGGGAGGACTGATCGAAATACTACGCATCCTTTCGCGAGCGGAGAAACGACTTGACGCCGGTAAATCCGACGATGGATCTGGAACGGGTTGAAGCGCGGCTGCCACGCTGGATGGCAGCGCTCGCCACAGCGGGAACCCTCGGCATTGTGGCCACGGCCCATCTGCGCTTCGCGGCCGGATTTGCCCTCGGCGCAACGCTCGGCATTCTGAATTACTTCTGGCTTCACCAAATTGTGGAAGCGCTGGTAAACGCGGGAACGGTGAGGCCCCCGAAAACTGCATTGGCGAAGGTCATCGTCCGGTATCCGCTCCTGTTAGCGGCAGTTTACCTGTTCTATATGTCCGGAGGGCTGCCGTTCACGGCAATTCTGGCAGGTCTTTTTGTGCCGGTATGCGGGGTGCTCGTCGAAGCGCTGGCTCTGCTGCGCGACGGATGGAAAAACACTGATTGAAGTGGGTTGAGACGAAGAATAACTATGGTTGAGCATGAACTTTGGCTTACAGCGATTTTGAATAAACTCTTTGGCGGCGTGGCTTCAGCGCTTCTTTCTGCCTTGGGCGTTCATACGGCCAATCCGGGTCATCCTATTCCGAATTACTTCGCCATGGAACTCCTGGTGGCGGCACTGATCATAATTGGCGCGATGAATCTGCGGCGAAAGCTCTCCGTGGAATCTCCCGGTTTGTTTCAGCAGATCATGGAGGTGACCGTCGAGTTTGTGCGCGACATGGACGAGGAAATTATCGGCCACGGCTCAGTGCGATATGACGCCATGATTGGGACCCTGGGAATATTCATCATCATTTGCAACCTTTTAGGATTGATTCCGACATTTTCCACGCCCACCGGGCACATTGAGGTGACGCTGGGCTGCGCCGTGGCGGCCTTTCTCTACTACAACTATCAGGGGACTCGACATCACGGAGTCATGGGGTATTTGAAACATATGTGCGGGCCGGATATGGGAAGTTTAATGATCGCGATCGGCATGGGTTGCCTCATGTTCCCCATTGAAATAATTGGGAACGTGGGCCGTCTGCTGTCCCTGAGTGTGCGTCTTTACGCCAACATGTTTGTGGGCGATATCCTGGAGGGCGTGTTCACCCGATTGATTCCGATTCTGGTTCCGTCCTTATTTATGGCCTTGCACATTTTCGTTTCGGCTTTGCAGGCCTACATCTTCATGCTCCTGCCCGCCATCTATATCGGTATGGCGGTTTCAGAGGAGCACTGAGAGTTTGGATTGCGGCACACCGCGGAGCCGCAGGGACTTTGTAAGGCCGCCAGCGTGAGTCCTGCCTGCACGAGGGTTGGCGGGAAACCACCTCCTGGCGGAATTCATCCATGCCTCGGCCCGATTTGGGGTGAGGCTGAAGGAGAAACAAGTGAAAAGACGTGCACTCATGTGGTTCACGGCGATTGCCGGCCTGCTGATGGCGGCTCCGGCATTTGCGCAGGGTGGGGCGGCGGCAGGGGGAAGCAGCGCGGTCAACTGGGTAGCACTGACCTCCGGCTTCGCCATGGCAATCGCCTCCGCAGGCTGCGGCTACGCGCAAGGCAAGGCGGCGTCCTCGGCATGCGAAGGGCTGGCGAGAAATCCCGGCGCGCGGGCGGGCATTCAGTTCTCGCTCATTCTGGCCCTGGTCCTGATCGAGTCGATGGCGCTCTACACCTTCGCCATCATCTTCATCAAGGTCACCCCATAGTCATGATCTAGCTTCCGCATCAAGGGGGGGGGCTTTGGCCTCCCTTTTTTTGTTTGGTGTTGAACCACTTCGAATTGGTGAGATTGCGGGAAGCGGCCCTTACGAGCTTGCGTGTGGTTCCAGGACTGGCGTTGATGTACTCTGCGCTTTCTTTGACACCACCGCTGCGCGTATCTCGTGTTCTTCGAGGAGATGTCGAAGGGCTGGCAATGCCGCTCGAGCAGCAACTTCTCCGGCCGCCACCAGCTCATCGGCGCGCTCGAAATCGTCCCAGCGCACGTGCAGGACGTCCGGCTCAATCACCAGGTCACAGTCGCGGCGCCAAATGGATTGGTTGCGGTCCTGGATAATCTGAAACGATTCGCTGACCACCTGGAACATATTGGTGGGGGGGGAAGAGCTTCCATTGCCCTTCAGGTGAACTCCGATGATTACGTCGACGTCCATTCCGCGGAGCGCCTCAACGGGAAGTGCGCCGACAATGACGCCGTCCACCAGGCGATGCCCGCGATATTCCACGGGAATGAACAGGCCGGGGAAGCAGCAACTGGCGCGCACGGGCTGAATCAGGCTGCCTTCGCGGAAGGTCACGGCTTCTCCCGTGGTCAAGTCTGCGGCTACGATGGCGAGGGGAATCTTCGTCTGTTCAAACGTGCGGCAGCGGAACATTTGCGGCAACAGGGATTCCATTCGCTCATTGGTGGCGAAGCCCAGGCGGGAAAACGTCCAGCGAGCGAACTTGTGCCAACGAAGCGTGTGAACCGCAGCGATCATTTCCTTGATGGTGCAGCCGCTGGCGAACGCCGCTGCCGCGATGCTGCCCGCGCTGGTGCCCGCGATGGCGTCGATGGGGATCCCGCTCTCCATGAGGACTTTCAAGACGCCGACGTGCGCGATGCCGCGCGCGAATCCACCGCCCAGCGCCAGTCCAATGCGGGGCCGGACGGCTGGTTCTTGAACTTGGAGGTGGGGAGTAGGTGGACTGTTCGCGAATCTGCGAATGGCGCGCACTGCCGAACGCAATCCATCCGCCAGTCGTCCCCTGAAGTTCGAGCGCATGGCCTGCCTCCCGGCCGGTGGCCTCATGTCCTGCGCGCCTCGATAATCCCGTGCAGGACGCCCTACTTAGTTGGATGGTACGCGCGGGGATTGGTTGCCGGAATGGTACGAACGGTATTTTAACTAAGTAGGTATCACCGTTAATCTAATCATTACTTCAGGAGGGGCATGGTGGCCAGCGAAGTGAGACCCACGAATTGATTGGGAGCGAGGCCGAGGTAGAAGATGCCCAGCACACTGACGCCGAGGGCGGCGCGCACCGCCCAGGGCAGCGGGGCAGCGGCAGTTTCGGTCTTCTCTTCATTCATGTACATTGCCACGATGATCTTGAAATAGTAATAGACGGAGACCACGCTGTTCAGCAGGGCGAGGATGGTGAGTCCCACCAGGTGCGAGTGGATGGCGGCGCGGAAAATGTAAAGCTTGCCCAGGAAACCCGCCGTGGTGGGAAACCCCGCAAGCGAGAGCATGAAGACGGTGAGGCATGCGGCCACGCCGGGGCGCTCCGTGGCCAGCCCTTTGTAGTCCTTGATCTCCACCAGGCGCTCGTCCGAACCTGCGAGGTGAGCGATGAGGAGGAATGCACCCACATTCATCAGCGCATAAGCAGTGAGATAATACATCACCCCGGATATTCCCCGTGTACCTCCCGCGGCGACTCCCACCAATACATAGCCGGCATGAGCGATGGAAGAGTAGGCGAGCAGGCGCTTCACATTGTTTTGCCACAGCGCTCCCAGGTTGCCGACGCACATGGTGAGGGCGGCTGAGATCCACAGGACTTTCGAGGTGAGGAGGTCTGCGGAAGTGAAGCTTCCCAGGAAGATGCGAATCAGAATGGCGAAGGCCGCAGCCTTGGGGCCAACCGAGAGAAAGGCGCTCACCGGCGCTGGCGCCCCCTGATACACGTCGGGAGCCCAGATCTGGAAGGGCGCCGTAGAAAGCTTGAAGGCCAGTCCGACGAACATCAGGATGAGCGCGGCCTGCGCGAAGGCCGTCCATTGCGACGCGCCGCCGATTCGCACGCTCGCGCTCAGCAGGTTGGTGGTTCCCGTCAGGCCGTAAACGAATGCGATTCCGTAAAGGAAAAATGCGGTGGCGAACGACCCCAGGAGGAAATATTTCAATGAAGCTTCGTTGGAAAGCAGATCGTCCCTCCGGTAGCCGGCCAGGATGTAGGTGGCGATGGAGGAAATCTCGAGGCCCAGGAAAATCATGATGAGATCCGTGGAAGAAGCCATGAAACACATGCCCACGGTTCCCATTAGAGTCAGGGCGTAGAATTCGCCGTGTTGGGCGTGGTCACGCTCGAGATAATCCATCGACCCCAGAATCACCAATGCGGCCACCAGCAAAAACAGGTCGATGAAATAGAAGCTGAACTCGTCCGCGGACACAGCTCCGCCAAAGGCGGGCCCCGTGCCCGGCCAGGGATAAAGCGAAAGCCGGGCGGTGGCGCCGCCCGCGGCGAGAACTCCAAGCAAGGCCATCCAACCGAGCAGTTTCTTCTTGGCCGCACTCACAAAGGGTTCAAGCACCATCACCAGAACCGCAAACACCGAAAGAATAATCTCGGGGAGAATGCGCATCATGTCGACCGGGTGAAAGGTCATCATCGGCCTACCCCCCGATGAGCTGCGGGCACGCGATCAGTCAGGAGCAGCGACTTCTTGTCGAGACGAAACATGATGTTGGTAACGCCCCGATCCATGCGGCGCAGAAAAGGCTGGGGATAAATTCCCATCCCGATGATGACGATCACCATGACGGTCAGGATCAGCTTCTCGCGCAGGTCGCAATCGGGAAGACGGCGGTTCTTTTCATTGGAAATTTCGCCGTAGAAAACCCGCTGGTAGGCCCACAGCAGGTAAACCGCGGCCAGAATCACGCCGGCCGCCGCGAAGGCGGTGTAGGCGGCATGGCGATAATATGAGCCGACGATGATGAGGAATTCCCCCACGAATCCGTTGAGCATCGGAAGGCCCAGGGAGGACAAGGTTAC
>JASHTZ010000743.1 GCA_030040295.1 Terriglobia bacterium
TGCCTTAACCAGAAGAGCTCACGCACCTCTTTCGGCTGGATGCGACGAACGCGTTTGCCGCGCCCACCGGCAGATTCGAGCAAGCCCATGCTGGAAAGCTCCTGAAGAGCCTCGCGAACGGGAGTTCGGGATACCTTGAACTTCTCCGCCAGGGCGGTTTCGTTCAGGACCTCGTTCGCCCCGATCGAACCCCAGAGAATGACGCTTTCCAAGGCTTGGCATATCCGAGCCTTAACGGTTTCTGACCGCTCAATGCAGGCGAGTTCGTCCAGGCTTCTCAGGTGTGCCCTGCCTCGATTTCTGTATGCTGTACTCTGCATACCGAGTACGGTATGCAGTCTGGCTATGTTTGTCAAGGTCTTCTTTGTCGCGATATGTTGCCTTGCTAACAATCCGATTCGTAATGTAGAACTGACCGGGAGCTCAAAGCGATCCTGGCATTTTCGAGCACGCCAAGAGTCGCATGGGTTTCGTCTGTGATATCAGCGATAGATTCGCGGAGTGTGTTGTGGACCAAGGAGGGAGAAGGGTGCAGTCTTACCCGAAGGATGCCTGCCCAGAGGTGCAACAGACAAACCCAGAGGAAGCGATCAGCGGTGTTCAGGGGCAGTCGCATCCGACCGCGCTACAGCACGGTGATCTGATGGCGTAGTGCAAGATTCTCCGCCTGCAGCGCCAATCGGGTTCGGAGGCACGACCGCAAGGCATGAAGGAAAACGCAAAAGATTGTTTTCATGAGATGGCAAGACTACCAGCCGAAGGCACCAACCGCAATAATCTCGATGCGGTCGCAATTATTGGTATGCACAGGTGTGAAACGCGAAAGGCGCGACAAACTTGCAGTCATCGCGCCTTTCGGAAGTTCGCTGGGTCACAGCGAACTAAACTCAACAGTCAATTTAGTTTCGTAGACATTACCTTATATGCTATCCAATGTCAAGGACTGGTTCAAGAGCGTATTGTCATAACTATCTGATTAATAAGGCATTAGATTGCAGTAACTCCGCTTAGCCCTTTGAACACGAAATGACTTTTTGTCCTATTTTTACTCTTGAATTAAAGTTGCTGTAGGGGTATATGTAGGCTCATGAGATGGAGAGATGTGAATTCAATCGGCGCTGCCGTCGCAGGGCTCATGCCCCGAATCCTGCAGAGGGGTCCTGCAAAGAAGGCCGCGCGACGCGGGTTGGGATTCCTGCGGGAAGATTTGCGTCCCATCTACGACGCGATAGCCAACGAAGTCGAAGCTCGTACAACCAACCTTGGCATAATTCTCAATGAGGCACAGATTGACCGGATGGCAAACCGGAAAGATGTCGCTTGGCTGGCTGTGGGCCTTGCCCGGCGGCAATGGAAGCAACTTTCGAAACTCCTCCTGGGCATGAACACTATCCTTCATAACTTCCTGCCCTCCACTACCGGAATCAAAATCTGGCGTAGAGTTGCCAGCGAACGGTTTAGATCACGCGCTGTAATGGATTATGTTTACCATTATGAGTTTCTGGATGAAATCTCCTTCTGTCCAGAAACACGCTTTGAACTCCAGTTGCGATTCCTGTTTCGCGCCAACACAGTTGTTTCCAAGGCATTCAAGCACTTATGCTCCGAGGGAGCGATCTACCTTGATATCTCCGACGAACTATGGAGTCAGATGGATTGCTATCTTCAGGATTTCATCTTGTTGGCCAAGGAGACGCTGCATGCCTTTCTCACATTATTAATCTGTCAGTCGGCCGACCGGGCGCAAGAACTTTCCTCAGACCTCCGGGGGCTAATCGAACAGGGCATGCCGGATTCTGTTTCATCTTTCGACCGATAGCGAAATGCCGAATGTCTCATCTGGGACCTGGTGTATGTCCGTTCCCCACCGATGAAGCGTAACACGGCGGTGAGAGTGCTGCGGCCTGATTCTAATTGGCGTAATATCACAGATGAGCAATTATCACATTGACATTACAAGGACAAAATGTCAGTATAGTCGGCAGTGCGACGGGAACCTTGGGTGAGGAAGACGTCAGCGGGTTGATGAACGCCATAAGCCCCGGCGCAAAGCAGTTTGACTTCGTGGGGGAGTTGGCGGCCCAAGTCGGCTTCCGCGATCCAAGCATGGCTTTGTCGCATATTTCTCTTCGATATACGGAGAATTGTAAATCCGGCAGGACATCTTGGCAGCTATTGGCATACAGGAAAGAACTGGCTCGTGAACCGAAGTAATCGGGATCGGCATGCCCAGGTTTCGGCATGAAGGAATTCCCAAAGTTTACGGGGAGAGGTAACGTTATGGGCACTTCGTCTCAGCAGGTGAATGTCTTAATTGTCGATGACGATGCCGCCATTTGCAAACTACTTTGTATCAAGCTGAGTCGAGAAGGTTTCGTTTGCAGGTCCTGCGAGCGGGGTGATGAGGCAATTACCCTTCTACGGCAAGAGCAGTTTGACGCTGTGATCTCGGATCTGAACATGCCAGGGGTTACGGGCTTCGAGGTGCTCGAGGCCGCCCGTCAAATGGTCCCGCATGCCGCTTTTCTCATGGCCACTGGCGTGAATGACTTGGCCGTTGGCGTTGCGGCGATGAAGCGTGGGGCCACAGACTATTTGCTTAAGCCTTTCCAATTAGACGCTGTGGTCGCCAGCCTCCACCGCGCGTTGGAAATGAAAAGGATGGAAGCGGAGCTGGAAAACTACAGAAAGCGTCTGGAGCAAATGGTTGACCAGCGGACCAAACAGCTTAATGCAGCCCTCCGACGTATCGAATTGACCTACGACGGGACTTTGGAAGCGCTGGGGGCGGCCTTGGATCTTCGCGACAACGAGACGGCGGGACACTCGCGTCGCGTCACCTCATATTCCCTGGAACTGGCCGCAGATTTGAAGCTTACATCCCAGGAGATTAAAGAGCTTGAACGAGGCGCATTCCTGCACGACATCGGCAAGATCGGCATTCCCGACTCTATCCTGCTGAAGCCAGGAAAGCTTACTCCCGAGGAAGCCGAAATCATGAAGACCCACGCACGCATAGGTTATGACCTAGTGAGCCGAGTCGCGTTTCTTGCACCCGCCGCCCAAATCGTCCTTGCCCACCAAGAGCGCTTTGACGGCACGGGCTATCCCCAAGGCTTGGCGGGGGAGGAGATTCCTTTGGGGGCAAGAATCTTCGCCGTTGCTGACACACTGGATGCCATCATGTCTGACCGGCCATATCGCCGTGCCCGGCCATTCTCAGTAGCACGCTCCGAAATTGCAGGTGAGTCCGGAAAGCAATTTGACCCGAGGGTCGTGTCAAGCTTTCTCTCGATCGACGAGACA
>JASHTZ010000744.1 GCA_030040295.1 Terriglobia bacterium
CCAATTTCCAGTGACCGCAATCAGGTTGAACCGTCTCATGCCGGAGGTAAAGGCGATCCTGGAAATACCGGACGATGGCTCGGCCGTCTTCAAGCCGGTCTCGATCCGTGGTGACAATCTATCCGCAACTATCCTCCGCGACAGGCGGTGAATTGGCCCTTTATTATCTTGAGACAAGCGCGCTCGTTAAACTCTACGTGCAGGAGCCGGGCACTGACCGGCTCCTGCAATTGGCGGCCAACTCCGCAGGAAATCAATTTGCCGTGCTGGCCATAACCGGCGTGGAGGCCCGCTCCGCCATCAGGAGAAGAGAAAGAGAGGGGGACATTGACCCCAAGGTAGCATTGCAGATACTGAAGCAGGTGCAACAGCACTTCGAGGCAAGGTTTCTTCTACAAGCCGTGACGGATACCGTGCTCGACAATGCCAACGAAATGATAGATCGCTACGCTTTGCGGGCCTATGACGCCGTTCAGTTGGCAGGTTGCCTGACCCTCAAAAGCACGGCTGGAATCGACCCGCCAACGTTCGTGTGCGCGGATCAGAAACTACTCGAAGCTGCCCGTTCCGAACTGCTTGTGGTCCTTGATCCGACGGCGCCAATTTGAATGTTCAAGTTTTTCAGCCTTCAGAATTTACCCCTTACCCCTCACACTTTAACTTTTGTTTTTCAAAACTTCATCAATCGCTTCCTCAAAAACTGCCAACGACTCGTGCAAAGCGTCTTCGGCAATCGTAAGCGGTGGGGCGATTTTCAGGCATTCGCCGCTGGCGGCGACGGGGGCGAACATCAGCACGCCTTTGTGGAAGCAGCCAATGTTGATGCGCAGCGCGGTTTCGGGGTCGGGCGTTTTGGTTCCGGGCTTGACCACCTGAATTCCCGCGACCAAGCCTTTGCCCTGAAGGCACCCGAGGGTCTTCGGATGCTTTTCGCGAATGCGCTTGAGTTCCGCCAGCATGATTTCGCCCAGGCGCGCAGCGCGTTCGGGCAGGCGCTCTTTCTGAATGAGCTCGAGATTCACGATCGCCGCGGCCACGGGCAACGGCGAGGCGGAATGCGTGGAGGTCATCGAGCCGGGCGCGTAGAGGTCCATGATGTCAGCGCGGCCGATGACCGCGGAAATGGGCAGCGACGAGGAAATGCCCTTGCCGCAGGCGATCAAATCCGGGCGCACGCCGTAGTGCTCAAACCCAAACATCTTTCCCGTGCGGCCGAAGCCCGCCTGCACTTCGTCGTAGCACATCACGATGTCGTGCTCGCGGCAAAGCGCTTCCAGCTTCTGCGCGTACTCAACGGGCAGGAAATCCGGCCCGCCGCCCTGATAAGTTTCCGTCATCACGCCGGCAACGTCCTGCGGCTTCACGCCTTTTTCCGCGAGCGTGTTGAGAAACAACTCGAATGACGTGTCCTCATTCTTGTAACCATCCGGAAACGGCACCTGGACAAACGTGCGGTCGCGGTCCACCATCCATTCCTTTGATTTCTCCCAGCCGCCGGCAAGCTGCGCGCCCATCGTGCGTCCATGAAAGGCGTAATGAAACGTGACAAAATATTTCTTGTGCGCGCCATGTTTGGCCAGCGCGTAGGTTTTCGAGAGCTTGATGCAGTTTTCCGTGGCTTCACTGCCCGTGCTCATCAGAAACACGCGGTAACGCGCCGGGTCGGGCGAAAGCGCGCGGAGCATCTCCGCCAGGCGGGCGCGCCGCTCGTGCACGAAGACGTAGCTGGCCAGCAGGCCGCGGTCAATCACCTCGCGTAGCGCGGCGCGGATCTCCGGCCGGCCGTGCCCTGCGTTGGTAATCAGCACGCCGCTCGACCAGTCGATCCAGCGGTTGCCCCAGCGGTCGCTGACAATAAAATCCTCCGCCTTGTCCCAAACAATCGGCGGCTGGCCCGCCATCGAACGCGGCTCGGATTCCTGAAGCGCCGCAAAAATCGGCAGCGATTCCGGCACCGGAAGCTTCGTCCGAACGCTTCGGTACTTCGTTTCGACCTTCGGAACGTCAATGGGTGTCAGATCGTAGATGGCCATGCTTATCCTTCATCAGTGAACAGTGCCCTTCTCGATGTGCGGCCGCTCGCCGTAAACGATCCGCATGGGTGCGGCGTCCGCCAAAATCGAGGCGCGCGCCGCCTCCACCACCAACTCGTTGATGTAACTATTGGCCGGCGTCGCAATCAGCCCCTGCTCGTCCACTTCCTTGATGATCTCGCGACGTTTTGCGAGCGCCGCCGCAGGCTCCAATCCCGCCGCTGCGCTTTCCATGCGATGGATCGTGTGCGTGATGCCTGCGACCGATTCGTATCCGTAACCCATCGGCTTGTAGCCCGCGCCTTCCCACGGAACCAGGCGGTAAAAATCCGGGCTCACGTAATTGTATTTCGATCCGCCCGGCCCGATGCCCTGCAAATAGGAATACGCCACGCCGCGATTGTGGTCATCGTGATAAATCATTCCCTGGTCGTTGCTGCCCGCCGCAGCGTCGGGATATCCCAAACCGTTGATCACCGAAAGCAGCGCGCCGTTTTCCCAAGTGACTCGGCCGTGCGACCACAGGAACGCTTCATTGCCGTTGGCAAATTTTCCCTTCACGCCTTTCAGCGAGACCTCCACAGGCTTCAGTCCGGTGATGAAATAAACCAGATCAACGTAGTGGCAACCGATGTAAGTGAACGGATCGGTGCGATCGCAGGTGAACCAGTTCTGAAAATTCGAGTGGCGATAGTAATAGGGCTCAATCAGTTTCGCCTCGCCCATCACGAATGCGCCAAACTGCCCCAGCGCATAACTTCTGCGCGCCACGAGCGAGCGGCGGTCGAATCGCTTGTGGTATTCCACCCCCACGAAGCGGCCCTTTTCGAAAGCCAGCTTCTCGATTTCCCCTGCTTGCTCGTGCTTCAGCACCAGCGGCTTCACGCACAGTACGTTCTGGTCGTGCTCCAGCGCGTACTTCACCACCGCGTAGTGAAGGTTGTCGGGCATCGCCACCACGACCATGTTGCCCGGAGACATCTCCGCGATCACGTCCTTGTAGAGATTCGGAAATTGCTCGCCGCCGGGCGTCGAGAGAGCGGGGTGAGGTGTGAATCCCTGGCCGAGAAAAGCTTCGTGGAATTCCGGATTCTCGGCGAGCGCCTTCAGCGGCGCAACGTCCAAAGCGCAGATATCGATTTTGCGGACAACGCCGATTCTCTCCAGGTGATACAGCGAGGGCAGGAGCAGATCAAAGGTAATCATTCCTCCGCCCACTATTGTGACCTCCGAACCTGAGTGCGCGGCGACGGACACATTACCTCCATGCTGAGGCCAAATTGAGTTGCAAGAAGCGAGAAGGATATTATGAATTTTCTGGAAGCGTGTCAAACCCCCGGGCCCCGCCGGCATGGCACGGCCAAGGCATTGTGTTACACAGCGCGTCCGGGACTTACGTCCTCTGTGCCCCGGACTGGTGCGTGATTCTCGGCTCAACGTATGACTTCAGCTGGGAAGAGATCGCGAAGGCCGCCGGTGGTATTCCGTGTCACAAGCTGTGGTTCACCAACATACCGCCCCTGTTATAACGCCGACGCCCCAGATGCTGAGCAGGCTTCATGGAGACCCGGTCCAAAACGGGTTGGATTTTGTCGACGTGGCTGCTAGTCACATTGCGGATGCCGTTAGTAAGCCATGACGGATGAATGGCGATGTGGGCACGGGTTGGACCTCTGTAGATGGCGTTGCCTCATCGAGACGCATACCACAGCCCGAGGGAAATCAGCAATAACCGAAGGGGATCTAGTGCCAGACGCATCACGCCATCGTAGCACTCCGTGGCACCGCGAGAAGGACTAACCGGATCAGTGCCCAGCTCGACCTGCAGCCTGTTCTGTTTTCGAAGCGTTCGAATATTTGGACACTACGCCATCCAGAAGTTCGGCTCGCATCCTATCTCACGAGAGGCTCGGCGGGTTGCACCATCGTTACGAACGGGCTGCCTGACCCAGACCAACTTTTTTAGCCGTCCTTAATATATGCAGGCTGCAGGCGTCTGCATCCCGGTTCCCCCTCCGTGAGACCATCGCACTCCTCAACGCAAGCTTGACCGAGTGCAGGCTCCGTTTTGTAGTTGAGACGAGGACGAATTGCGCCAGGTTTCGTCGCGGATGAGGTTTTGGCGAACTACAGGACGCACTCTGCGCACAGATATCTATATCATTGAGCTCCCCGAAGGCAATCGTAGCCAGGATGCCGCCTCGCGGCGACGTTATGCTCAATCGACAGGTCCAGGCAGACGCCTATTTTTCACAAGTGGTCGAGGTCCGAGTACCATTTAGGTACCACTTGAGGGTCCCGAGCGTATCTGAATGTCTTTTTCGGTTGCCAGCCGTGCTGCAAAATCCATAGGATACGCCAACTCCTTTAGCCTACGAAGCAAGGGGTCGGGTGTTCGAATCACCCCGGGCGTACCACCTTTCCCGTTTAGAATCAGTATCGCTTGCTCTTCCATCGTCTCCTCAAATGCTCTAAACGTACTAAAAATGTACTAAAAATCCCTCAATTCGAAGTCACCGTACTAGAATTCGCGGATCGCTCGTTCGCAGCTCGGTCAAGTTTGGTGAGTGCCTCCCTCATCATATTGAGCTTCGCCTGGCTGTACCGCTTGAAGACGCCGGCATCGCCTTGCCTAAGCATCAACGTGACGAAGTGGTCGGCCCCCCCTCCGGCGCTAAGCCTTGTAGCGAAGGTGTGACGCAACTCATACAGAGAAAAGTACGGCACTTTAGCCCGGCGCAGGGTGGTTCGCCAGACCTTCTTCACGCTGCGAAGGTAAGGTTTTCTACCGAATTCAGTGAGCCGGGGGAACAGGTAATCGGAGCCAACCGCGCCCTCCACTTGCTGTTTGAAGGCCGCGTAAGCAAGGTCGGTCATCGGCATATCGCCAATGCCGTTTTCCGTTTTTGAATCCGAAATGTGCACGAGCCGGTTTTCGAGGTCGACCTGAGACTTCAACATCGGCAACAGCTCTTTCTGCGGCCGAAGCCCCATCTCGGTCATGATCACGATTATGTGCCTCAAGTAGCTGGGAGCAAGGAACTCGATCCTTTCTTGCTCGCTGGCGGTCATGTAGTGCGGTTTTCGAGTCGAGTGCTTTACTGAAACGGGAAATTCAACCGCGCCACATGGATTAACGAGCAGCTTTTTTTGCCGTACAGCCGTGTTCAACATATTCCGGAGAACGCGATATTCCTGATGAACCGTGGCGGGCTTCAATTTGCCACAGAGGACAACCTTCTTCTTAAAATGAATTCTCCTACCCTCGTTCAACCGCCGCTCGAGGTAGTGCTCAATGGCCTCTGGGGTAATTTCGGAGAGAAAAACCGAACCAAACATGGGCCGCAGGAATTTGACTGCGTTGGTGTTTTGCTCGTGCGTTTTTTCCGAGCGAATTGGCGGTTTTGATCGCTTCTCTAAAAACCAATCCGCCCACTCTCCGAAGGTAAGGTTTCTGCTGGAAAGTAGCATCGGAAGTGAGCCGTCGTCTCTTGCACCCAGACGTTCGCGGAGAAAACGATCCGCGCCTTCGGGATCGGCGGTTCCAGCAGATTCGGTAACTATTTCTCCCTGTTGATTACGGTAATGGACCCACAAGAACTGCGAGTCCTTGCGGGTGTAAATCGTCCCGCTCAATTTGCGGGGCCTTCCTTTTCTAGCCATCGATTCCTCCATTCACAAAGAACTGGCGCCGCCACTTTTCGAGTTCAGAGAGGCTGAATCGAATAGCGCGGCCCATCATTCGGAAATGGGGAATCAGTCCCCTCTTCATCGGGGAAGTT
>JASHTZ010000745.1 GCA_030040295.1 Terriglobia bacterium
TCACACCCACGGGAGTTTTGATCTCGAAGGTGGGCATGCCCGTGTCCTGGCAGATCGCGCCTTCGTCGTGGTAGGCCATGTCAATGTTTTCGCCGATGATGGCCAGCGCCTGCCCCGATTGCGAGTGCGGATTCTCGCTGCGCAGCGCCCAGGCCATGGCCTTGCGAACGTCCGGAGGCAGATTGGTGGAAGTCTGAATGATCAGTTCGAGCATGCTTTCCTTGAAAAACTGCATAGACACCTCCGCCGAAGGGCCGCGAGGCCCAGCCCCGAAATTTCCCACAATGGAATTATAACCCTCGCAGCATCAGAAGAAGGGGTGTTTGATGGATCGCCGCGTGCCGATGGTTCTGCCCAGCTCGTCCTTGAGAATTCGGAAAGCCTCGTGGGGAGAGTCGACGAAGCGAATCAGCTTCAGGTCCTCTTTGCTGATGGTTCCCGTCTCCAGGAGCAAGCCGAAGTTGATGACGCGCTTCCAGAACTTCGAGCCGTACAGGAGAATGGTGACGCGGTGGCCCATCTTGCGGGTTTGTGTGAGGGTGAGGAACTCCCACATCTCGTCCATGGTTCCGAAGCCGCCGGGAAAAACCAGCAGCGCCTTGGCCGGCTGCGCAAACCAGAGTTTGCGCATGAAGAAGTAGCGGAAGAGCATGCTGAGTCCGGGCGTGATGTAGGGATTGGGCGACTGCTCCATGGGCAGCTTGATGTTGAGGCCGATGGATTTTCCGCCGGCTTCAGCGGCACCCCGGTTGGCGGCCTCCATAATTCCCGGCCCGCCGCCCGAGCAAACTACGAGGTAACGCGGGCTCTTGTGTACCTTGATGGACCAGGCGGTGACCAGGCGCGCCAATTCCCGCGCCTCTTCATAGTAGCGGGACATCTGAATGTTCATGCGTGCGCGCTCCAAATCGGCCTGGGTAACCGCTCCGTCGCCCTGTTTGCTCTGCAATTCAAGATCGCGGAGATTCCGCTGCGCAACGTCGCGTGGCAAAATGCGCGCCGAACCGAAGAAAACCACCGTGTGCTGTACGCCCGCGCGCCGCAGATGCGCCATGGGGCCTAGGTACTCGGATATTATCCGCAACACCCGCGCATCCGAGCTATCCAGGAAGCGGATGTCGCGGTAGGCGAGTTGCACGACCGGTTCTAGGGGCTTGTTATCGTTGGCCATGAGTTCCTCTTTCGGGTGAAGTGGGCGCGCAAAGACAAGTGGTGAGCCGGCTGGGATTCGAACCCAGAACCCCTGCCTTAAAAGGGCAGTGCTCTGCCGTTGAGCTACCGGCCCGGCCTGACATCTGAATCATGAAGGCCGAAGAAGGGCTTTGTGGAACCCATACCTTCAAAGTTACATCACTCCTGCCGTGGCGTAAACCCCCAATCGAAGAGCGCCGTGCGTGCGCGCTCATCAACCGAGCTTCGCAACCAGGTTTTCCAGATAGACTTTTTCCATCTTGATATCGGCCATTTGCTGCGGGCCGGAAATCTCGCGCTCGATCGTGAGCGGTCCGGTGTAACCCAATTCGTTCAAGCGCGGAATCAGCGCAGGGAAATTGGCTTTTCCCTTACCGATGGGAACTTCCTCGCCGAGGTTCCGCGGGTTGGTGGGAAACAGGCCGTCTTTGGCGTGCGTACCGCGAACCAGGTGGCCGATGACGTCCAGCGCATCGAGAGGATTCCCCTTGTCGTAGAGAATCAAGTTGGCGCAATCGAGGTTCACAAACAGGTTGCCCACGGCGGAATCGGTAATCGCGCGCAGCATGGTGATGGGCGTTTCCTGGCCGGTTTCCATCAGCACAATTTGTCCGTTACCCTTCACGTGAGTCGCGACGTCGCGAAGCGCCGCCACCACGCCGTCGTAATTCGGGTCATTGGGATTTTCCGGAATGAAACCGAAATGCGAGTGGAGAGCGGGCACGCCCAGGCGTTTGGCGAAATCGGAGGCACGCTTGTAGTTGTCAATCCGCTGCTGCCGGTATTTCACGGGAACCACGCCAATCGTCTCCGGACCCTCGTAGAACGTATACCTGTTGGGCGGGCCTCCGGAAGTGTTGATGGCCGTGATCTCAATGCCGTACTTTTCCGCCCCCCCTTTCAGGCTGTTGAAGACGCGGTCGGAGAAGTCATCCGTTCCGGCCTGGCAGGTGGGAACGCCCAATTCGTGCACCCGCTCCATGGCGGCTTCCGGGTCCTTGGCCACGCCGAGGATAATGCCCAGCCGGAAGGGCTTGCCCGGCTCCATCGCGGGCGCCGCAGGAGTTCCCCCGCTCAGCGCCGCGGTCCCTGCGGCAGCCGAAACTTGCAGAAAACGTCGACGACTAAGATTTTCCATTTACATTCCCCTTTTCAAATCGTGTGGACTCATTTCGCCGGCACTTCATGTCGCGCGATCTTGCCGGCGCGCACGAAGCCTCCTGCCACTTCATTCCGCTTCGCGCATCACCGCAAGGTTGATGTGTGAAGGATGCTCGCGATCGTGATACACCACCTGATCGGCAGTGGATTCATGGGTCGAGTAGCCGCTGCGCTCCCCCGTGTTGGGATTGACGTCAAAGAACGGGAAATTGCTGCTGGAAATATCCAAGCGCACGCGGTGGCCCGTTCGAAAACGGTTCGCCACGCCGACCAGATCGATGGTCACCATGCGCGCGCCCAGCGGCTTCAGAACGCCGGGCGGGCTTGCGTCATTCCACGGGCGAACCCGGATGATGCGATCTTCCAGATTCATGGCGAATCCTTCCGGGTAGTCGCGGTTGGGCGGCGACACATCCACCAGTTTGGCGGTGAAGTCGGTCTCAGCCGCGGAGGAGGAAACCCAGAGGTCCACGGTCACAGGACCCGCGATGGTGAGGTCCGAAGTCAGCGGCGGCGTCTGGAAAACCAGCACATCGCGCCGGGCAGAAAGCGGAAGGTTGTCCTCGCACGCAAAGATCTTCAGGTCGCATTGCTGGTTGCGCGGGCCGTCGGGCGAAAGGTCTTTCCCCGAATCAATCTGGCCGCCAATCGTGGGCACGGGATGACGCGGATCGAAGGTATATCTGCTCGGCAGCTCGTCAGCGGGAGCCTGCTCGCTCAAGCTGCCGTTCGCGTGCAGGAAGAAGGAGCGCGAAGACGCACCAGCCGGGGGCCAGGTGGAGGCGCTTGCCCACTCTCCGCCGTTTTTCATGTGGCCGTTCGCATCGCGCAAGCCGTCTCCGCCGCCCATGATGAAGTAACGCACGCGCGGCTCCTGCAGAATGCCCGTGTTCCGTCCCTTCAGCACCTGGTCAAACCAGCGAAGCTGCTCGGCAGTGAGATTGACCTCAGCCGAATCGCCGAAGTCCACGCCGCCGGCAATGCGCGGCCCGATGCCGTGCACCCAGGGGCCCATCAAAAGCTTGGTCGGCGACTTGTGACGTGGCGCAAGACCCATATCGTTGTGCAGAGTGCCGCGCTCGAACAGGTCGTACCAGCCGCTGATGAAATAGATGGGAATATCCGGGTATTGGTCGTATGC
>JASHTZ010000746.1 GCA_030040295.1 Terriglobia bacterium
TCTCGAAAAAAACCAGTCCCAGGGAATAAAGGTCGGAGCGGCCGTCCAAATCCTTTTGCAGGATCTGCTCAGGCGACATGTACTCGGGCGTGCCAATGGCGAAGACGGTGCCGGTGCCCGTCAAATCCATGGACCCGGCTTCGTCCTTCAGTTGGCCGGCGCGAAGCTTGGTGATGCCAAAATCCAGGACTTTTACCAGGTCTCCCTGGTCACCTTTCACCAGGGCAATATTTTCAGGCTTGATGTCGCGATGAATGATTCCCAGTTGGTGGGCAGCGTGAAGCGCGGAAGCGGCCTGTTTGACAATTGAGCAGGCGCGCGCGGCGGGCAGAGGGCCTTCGCGATCGAGCACGTCGCGCAGCATTCGCCCATCGATGAACTCCATGATGATGCAGTGGCGGCCGTCTTCGGTCTCATCCACGTCATCCACGCGGACGGCGTTGGGATGTTGCAGGCGGCGGGCCACGAAGGCTTCACGCAAGAAGCGGCGGACGAACTCCTCCTTTTCCGTGAGCGACGGGTCCATCACCTTGAGCGCGCGCACTTCATTGAAGTGAAGGTGCAGCGCCTTATAGACGTGCCCCATTCCGCCTCTGCCCACTTTGGCCAGAATGCGATATTTGCTGCGGATGGTCGAGCCCACTGAATACACTGCGGGGTCGTCCAATTCCGCACCGTCGAGTGGGCAGAATGCGAACTCATCGGGGTAGGGTGTTTGGCAGGATGTGCAGCGCTTCATTTCGGGAGCCTTGCAAAGACCCTCTGAGTATATCACCGGGAAAGGGGGTGACAAGCAATTGTCTTATCAACTGACGTAATACTGGGATTTATTCATTACGGATACCCTCAATCCCCGGCAGGTGGCGCGATTTCCAGGAGGATCTCCAATGACGCTGGACACCCGCCTGCAAGCTTGGCAAAATGAAAGGTGCCCTCACATCGGGGCGTGGCGCAGCCTGGTAGCGCGCTTGCCTTGGGCGCAAGAGGTCCCCGGTTCAAATCCGGGCGCCCCGACCAACGTTCGCGAAAGACCTTCTCAGTCCGACCAGAGAAATTCGATAACATCGAAACGTAGCTCTGTGCCAAAAGACTTTTCCAAAAAGCTCGCCTCCGGCGCGATTTTGTGCCAGCATCTATTCCCCGGGAGGAATCCAAATGCGGCGCATTTTTCTTTTGGTCATCCTGCTCATCGTGGGAATATTTCTTGTCATCAAGCCACCATTGCTTATCAAAGCTCGAGGAGACGCTGGGCCCGCGCAACTCTCTGCGCCGGCGGGCGACAGGCCGACTGAAATTGATCGTTCAGGCGAGACCATTTTGCCCAACGGCCGAGTGATCACGCCGCTGGGCGTACAGGTGACCGTGGAGCCGCACCCTTACGGCTTGGCTCTAAGTCCCGATGGGAACACTTTGGTGACCGCCAACACCGGGACATGGCCCTTTTCACTTTCCATCATCAGTGCGCTCGACTCACCAACACCCCAAGTGGAGCAAATCCCCCGAGGTTACCCACCCAAACATTCCGAGGTGGAACCCTCAAGCATCTACATGGGGCTCGCCATTGCCGGCGACAACCAGACGGCTTTCGTTTCTGAAGGCGGCACGGGAAAAGTCGATGTCTATGATCTGCCCACCGGCCGGCGATTGAGGTCGATTGCCTTCGATGGAGATTTCCAGGGCAGGGAGTACCATCACAGTTTCACGGGAGCCCTGGCGCTCGCGCCGGATGGCAAACTGCTTTATGCCCTCGACCTCGCGCACTTTGAATTGGTGGGCATCGACGCGCGCGAAGGGAAAATTCTTTGGCGGGTCGGGACAGGCAGGCTGCCGTTTGCGGTCGCGGTCAGTCCGAACGGCAAACGGGTCTATGTTTCCAATGTCGGAACCTACCAGTATTCCGTTGTGCCGGGATTTGACCCGAAACGCGAGGAAGAGACGGGGCTGGATTTTCCTCCTTTCGCCACGGGATCGCAGGAAGCGAAGGATGGAACGGTGGTCGAGGGGAAAAAAGTGCCCGGCTTGGGCGATCCCAATGTGCCGGAGTCCAATTCCGTTTTTGTTTATGATGCCGCGGCAACGCCGCCTTCGGTGGTGGCCCGCGTTCGCACCGGCCTGGCGATTGGAAGCCAGTCCGTGGGCGGGTCGAGTCCCGGCGCGGTGGCGGTGGGACGAAAGCGCGTCTATATCTCCAATTCCGCCCAGGACAGCATCAGCATTTTGGATGCAAAGAAGAACACCTTGATCGTCACCACGCGCCTCGAGCCTGCCCCTGCCGTGGGCGGTCTGCGCGGTGTTTTGCCGTTCGGCCTGGCGCTCAGCCCGGATGAAAAGCGCTTGTACATCGCCTGCGCCGGAATTAATGCCGTCGCGGTGTTCGACACGGAGAATCGAGTGATGCGAGGTTACATTCCCACGGGTTGGTTCCCGTCGCGAGTGGCCTTGAGTCGTGATGGCCACACACTCTATGTTGAAAATTCCAAAGGCTTCGGCGCCGGACCCAACGGCGGCGCCAACTTTAAGCGCGGCCCCGAGGGAGATTACATTGGCGACATCATGAAAGGGACGGTTTCCATCCTCCCCGTCCCCGCGGATGATGAACTCGCGGATCTTACCGGCAAGGTGATGCGCAACAATGGCTTTTCCCCCTCCACAGCAATGCAGCCGAGGGCCGCTGATTTCCCCATTCCCCTGGGTGGCGCCGCCAGCACGCGAATTCGCCACGTGGTGCTGATCGTCAAGGAAAATCGAACGTTCGATGAGGTCTTGGGTGACATCGCCGACGTTGGCGGCCAGCCGTCGAATGGCGATGCAGCCCTCGCGCGTTGGGGATTGGACGCGGAAGTTCGCGACGATGGCGAGCCGACTTTGGAAAACGTTCGCGTCTCGCCCAATCACCATGCGCTTGCCGAGCGCTTCGGCTTGAGCGACAACTATTATGTGGATTCCGACGTTTCCGTGGACGGCCATCACTGGCTGGTGGACAGTTATCCCAACGAATGGCTGGAAACGCTTTGGCCGCCCGAATACGGCGGACGCGCCCATTTCTTTTACGATGACGATGCTCCCGGCCGCATGAGCATGGGCGGAGATTCATCTCTGCGGCCGGAAGATTATCTTGAGGCCGGTTCCCTTTGGGACCATCTGGCGCGTCATCACATCAGCTTTCGAAATTACGGTGAGGGCTTGGAAGGCGACGAAGACGAAGGGTTCAAGCCCACGGGTCTGCGCCTGGGCATTAACGCCCCTGCGTCCGGCCCGCTTTTTGCCAATACCTCGCGCATCTATCCGATGTTCAATACCTCTATTCCCGACCAGTACAGGTTCGAGCAGTTTAAGACGGAATTTGAGGAAATGTACGCGAGCGGCAAGAATCCGCTTCCGCAGTTTATCTATATCTGGCTGCCCAACGATCACACGGCCAAGCCGCGTCCCCAGGATGGATATCCCTATCACGCCTCCTACGTGGCCGATAATGACCTGGCGCTCGGCAAAATCATCGACCTTCTTTCGCATAGCAGGTTCTGGCCGGAGATGGCCATCTTTATTACCGAAGACGACGCGCAGAACGGGCACGACCACGTGGACGCTCACCGCAGCCTGTTGCTGACCGTCAGTCCATTTTCGCGGCGAGGGGTATCGCACGTGCACACCAGCATGCTCAGCATTTTGAAAACGGCCGAGCACATTCTTGGCCTTCCGCCCTTGAATGAGTACGATGCCGCGGCCACGGATCTGGCGGATTGCTTTACTGATGTTCCCGATGATTCTCCGTACAAGGCCCTGCCTTCCGACCTGCGCATTTTTGATCCTGCGAAGGCGCGCGACCCGCTCGACTTCGAGCGCAGCGGGAAGGCGCTTCCGCCGTCAGAACCGCTTGACGATCCGGCGCGCATTCGTCGCGAGATGGCAGGGAACCACTAACGAGGGGGATGGATGGGTTCGAAACATGTCCGGCGAATTTTCCTGATTCTGTGTTTGCTTTGCGCCCCGCTCCTGGCCGCGGCGCAAACTTCGCCCGTGGATGCCGCCGGCCAGGGAATCCCTCAAGCCACGCACATCAGCCTGGACGGAGCCTGGAAGCTCTATTATTTTCCCCAGGGCAAATTTCACATCACCAGCCCCGAGCAACTCAAGACTCAAGGGTTGACCGCGATCGAAGCCACTGTGCCGGGCGAGACGGCGCTCGACCTTTCGCGGCGGGGAATACTGCCGGCCGACCTGTTCTTTGGCGAGAACATCAAGAAGCTGCAATCTTACGAACTCTATGAATGGTGGTACCAGCGCGAGTTTCCCACACCCGCAGGCATTGCGGGGCGCCGCACCGAACTGATTTTTCATGCCGTCGACTGCCTCGCCACCTACTGGCTGAACGGCAAGCCTCTCGGTGAATCTCAGGATTCCATGATTGAGAACCGGTTTGACGTGACCGGAAAGCTCAACACGGCGGGGCCGAACGTGGTCACCGTGCGATTGCGTTCGCCGATCATCGAAGCCGCGGGCAAGGAATACGATCCCGCCTACACGGTGAAAGCGCTGGACACGAATCAGGAAGCCAACTGGATTCGCCGGCCTCCCCACAGCTATGGATGGGACATCATGCCGCGCGCTGTGACTTTCGGATTGTGGCGCCCCGTCGAGCTGGTGGTCCACGCGCCGCAGGAAATCACCGACATGTATTTCACCACGCGCGACGCGGACGCGACACACGCCAATCTGATTGTCACCTATCAGTTGGCGACTGAACTGGAATTGATCCCGCAGCTCAGCCTCCGGCTCCATGCCCAGTGCAGCGATTCCAGTTTTGAATATACGCAAAAGGTGTATTTCCCGGTGGGCCGGATGGAAATCGACGTGAAGAACCCAAAGTTGTGGTGGCCGCGAGGATATGGCGACGCCAATCTTTATAAAGTCACGACTGAGCTCCTTCAGGATGGCAAGGTGGTGGCCACTCGCGTGGACTCCATCGGAATTCGCAAGGCGGAGTTGATTCGAACCGAAATCACCACGATGGAAAAGCCCGGCCAGTTCATGTTCAAGGTAAACGGAGTGCCGATTCTCGTGAAGGGTTCCAATTGGGTGCCTGCCGACGCCTTTCACAGCCGGGACGCCGGCCGTTACGAGAAGATCCTGGCGCTCTTTGTCGATCTCAAGTGCAACTTCCTGCGAAGCTGGGGCGGCAACGTGTATGAAGACGATGCGTTCTTCAACATCTGCGATCGAAACGGGATCATGGTTTGGCAGGACTTCGCCATGGCGGATGCCGTGTATCCCCTTACGGACGATTTCCTCAGCCTGATCCGGCAGGAAGCAGTTTCGGTGGTCAGTAAACTGCGCAACCATCCTTCCCTGGTGCTCTGGACGGGCGATAATGAGGTGGATGGGGCGTACCTGTT
>JASHTZ010000747.1 GCA_030040295.1 Terriglobia bacterium
GCTGTCTGCATCCCGGCGCAGGCGGCCGGTGATTTGCGAAACCATGTGCATCACGTGCGAGTAGCGCTCGACGAACATGACGTCGCGAGGCTTCACCGTGGAGAATTCCGAGACGCGGCCCAGGTCATTGCGGCCAAGATCCACCAGCATGATGTGCTCGGCGCGCTCCTTGGCGTCGGCGCGGAGTTCCTCCTCCAGCCGTTTGTCCTCCTCTTCCGTCTTGCCGCGCGGGCGCGTTCCCGCGATGGGCCGGTATTCCACGTCGCGGCCCGCCACCTTCACCAGCATTTCAGGTGAAGATCCCAGTACCGTCGATTCCCCCATGCGCAGGTAGAACATATAAGGGGAGGGATTGACGGCGCGCAGGGCGCGGTAAACGTCGAACGCCGGAACACGCAGGGGAACCTCCATGCGTTGCGAAAGCACCACCTGAAAAATATCGCCCGCGCGAATGTATTCCATCGAGCGCTCCACCATCGCCTCGTAGCGCTCGCGAGTCATGTTGGAGCGAACCCGCAGCCGCCCCGCCGGACGATGACCGCTCACCATCTGGAGCGGGCGGCGCAGACGCTTCTCCAGGAAATCCAGATGGCGGCAGGCCGCGTCGTACTTGGCGCGCAGACTCCCGTCGCCTTCCTCCGTCAGCACGTTGGAAATCAGGCAGAGACGGTGCAGCACGTGGTCAAATGCCAGGACGTCTGAAAAATACATGAACACCGCATCGTCCACATCCACGTCCGCAGGCACGCGAGGGGGGAGGCGCTCCAGCATGCGGACAAATTCGTAAGCGAGATATCCCACGGCGCCGGCGGTGAACGGCGGCAGGCCGGGAATTTCCACGGAATGGTAGCGCGCACTCAGACTGCGCAAAAAGTCGAAGAGGTTGCCGGTCTCCTCCTGGAGCGGCGGTCTGCGGCCCGTCGCCCGAGGACGGCTTTGGGTCGCAGGGCGGCCGCCCGATCGTCGGTCGGAAACGGCCGCTACAGCCTCCCCGCGCCGCACCGTGATGCGATCCCCACGGCAGGAAACAATCTGAAAAGGATCAATGCCAAAGAACGTGTAACGGCCGACCCGCTCGCCGCCCTCCACGCTTTCCAGCAGAAAGCTGTAAGGATGCCGATTCACCTCGCGGCCATGCTGCGGCGAAAGGCTGAGGAAGGCAGAAACCGGACTCAGCAGGTCGGCGACGATGGTGCGATACACGGGAACCACGTTGCCGCGGTCGGCGAGCTTCTTGAATTCCGCAAAGTTGGGAAGGCACTCAGACATAGAAATAAAGGGTAAAGGATAAAAGGAAAAGGTTAAAGAGCAAAACAGTGGTGAACAACCGGCCATTCCGGCCAGTTCCTCGATAGGAAGGAAAAATCCGCGCCGCGACCGCCGCGCCGCTTCGTGGAATCAATTCACCATGATTGAAAGCGTTCCGACGATCTGCGCCCGCCGGCTACAAAATTATTTTGCTTGCCTATTCGCCTTTTATTCGCCTAAAATGGCTCTGCGCCGCCCCAGGCAGGCTTTGCGGCGCTTGGTGATAGCCCGTTCAGGTTGGCGGAGTCATTGGATTATCCACGTTGTCTGCGGTCCCCAGCGGAGGAATTTTCATGGCACTAACGCGCCGGCAAAAACAAGTCTTCGATTTCCTTGTTGGATTCATCAACCGCCACGGTTACTCGCCGAGCTTTGAGGAGATCGGGGCGGGGCTCGACCTCTCATCGCTCGCCACGGTCCACAAGCACATGCAGACGCTCGAGAAGAAGGGTTTCATTCGGCGCGCGTACAATCAAAGCCGCTCCGTGGAAGTGGTGGCCATTCCCGCTTCTGTGCCCTTCGCCAAAACTGCGGTGCGGCCGTTCGGAAGACGCAAGCCCGCGACCGAAGGCAATGACCCTCATGCCGCAAGCGCTTCCGCTGCGCTCACTCCTTCGCAGGTGCTGGGGAATATGGAATTTCCTCTGCTCGGCCGCATTGCCGCTGGCCAGCCCGTGGAGGCCATTCCTCACGCGGAGACTTTCTCCTTCGGCGATTTCACCCACGGCCGCGGCAGCTTGTTCGTCCTCCGCGTCAAAGGCGATTCTATGATTGACGATCACATCTGCAACGGCGACTATATTCTGGTGGAGGGCGTGCAAACCGCCGACAACGGGGACATCGTGGTGGCTCTGATCGAAGGAACCGACGCCACGCTGAAGCGCTTTTTCCGCGAACCCAACGGCAAGGTGCGGCTGCAACCCGCGAACGCGCAGATGGATCCTATTCTAGTGCCCGCCCGCGACGTGAAAATTCAAGGGCGCGTGGTGGGCGTGCTTCGCAAGTATTAGGCATAGTGGAAACGTCATGAAACCCGCGCGCGTCATCGCAGCGTTGTGGTTCGCGGCCGCCCTTCTGGGTGCGTGCGCACCGGCACGCGCAGACGAGCTCCTGCTGAAGAACGGGCAGAAGATCGTCGGCACGATTATTGGGTACGAGAATGCCATGTTCCGCGTCGAAACTGAATTCGGAATCGCCCTGGTGCGCAAGGACAAAGTGGTTTCGATCCGGATTACCAAACCTGACGATGCCAAGACCGGCGAATCTCCGAAGGCGGAAGCTCCCCAGCCTCCCGCGGAAGCGGCAAAGCCTGCTTCTGAAGCTCTCAAGCACGGGGTGGTGAAGCCACCCGAAGCGAAACTCACCTCTGCACCTGCGGCGCAAGTGGTGACGCCTGCGCCATCACCTGGGGCGGACAATCACCCGTCACCGCCCGCGGCTTCCGTGCCTCAATCGCCACCCACCCCGGCTCCGGTCGTTCAAGCCAAGCCCGCTGTGCCTCCACCGCCCCCGCCCAGCCACCCGCTGGACGTTCCCCTGCCTGAGCACCTGGAAGAACACGTCGAGGGCAACACCTACTTCAGCGATACATTCCATTTCTCAATGTTCAAGCCGCCCGACTGGAAAATTTATGAGGGCGTGCCGAACGAAACCGGCTCGGGAATTATGGCCATGGGCGCGGACGATGAGCAGACGCTGCTGATTGTCGACCTGCAGGTGTGGAGCGGCACGCCCAAGCTCTCAAGTGACCAGGTGGAAGCGCGGTTGCGCCAGACCTACCAGGATTATCAACGCGTTTCGGAAGAGTCCTTCCAGTGCGACGGCCAAACGGCTACGCGCCGCACTTTTACCGGAGTCCTCGACGGCGCCGAGTGGCACGGCGTGGCTGTCCACGTCATCCACGGTAACACGGTGTTTGGAATTATCGGCCTCACTTCCGCCGAGACCTTCCAATTTCAGGAGGCCATCTTCAACAAGGTCATCCGAACGTTCCACTTCCTGACGCCGGCTCCGGCGGTTTCCACCTTGGGTCCGCCCATCAAGCCGAACTGAGAATCCGATGGATGGCGCTGAAGGTAGTAAATGGTCTGCCTTCTGATGGCCTCACGACTCCTCTCCAGCACTCTTCCCCAAATTGACAACTCAGGCAATTCTTCCTAATCTTGAAGATGTAAGTCGTTGCTTAACTTTGGTGCATAAGTTCTAATCGCATTATGTTGCAATCTTTGGTCATCACGCTTCGCGAAGGCGTGGAAGCCTCCCTGATCATCGGCATTGTTCTGGGCTACCTGAAGAAAACCGGGCGCTTGGCGTGGAGCCTTTACGTGTGGTGGGGGCTGGCCACGGCGGTGGCCGCCAGCCTTGCCGGCGCGTATCTAGTCGATCGCTTCAAAATTGTCGATGACGCTTACGAAGGCTGGTTAATGGTGGTGGGCGCAGTGTTCGTGGCCACTATGGTCTATTGGATGTGGAGGACCGGCAAGCGCCTGAAGGGTGAAATCGAATCGAGGCTCACGGAGATTTCTGCTTCACCCAGCCGCCGCGCCGGACTCGGGCTTTTTATTTTCGTCTTCCTCATGGTCTTCCGCGAGGGAGCAGAAACGGTGCTGGCCCTCGCCGTGGTTTCACTTCGCACCACCGAGCTTTGGAATTTCATCGGCGGCGTGCTGGGTCTGGCCCTTGCCGTCGCATTGGGCGTGGCTTTCTTCAAAGGCAGCTTCAAGGTGGATTTGCGAAAATTCTTTACCGTCACCACCATGGTTCTGTTTGTCGTGGCGGCGCAGCTTTTTGTTTCCGGCGTGCATGAGCTTTCCGAAGCGCAGGTGCTGCCCTCCAGCCGAAGGGAGATGGCGCTCGTCGGTCCTATCGTCAACAATGACACTTTCTTCTTTATTCTGATCGTGGCGCTGGCGCTGTTCTTGATCGTGGCGCAGCGCATTCGCGTGGCTGATCCGGCGGCCTCGCAAGTCAGCCAATTATCCGCGCCCGAACGCCGCAAAATCCTGGCGGCCCAGCACCGCGACCGCTTTTGGAAGCTCGCGGCTACGGCCGCAAGCCTGCTGGTGATGGTATTTTTTTCCGCGCAAGTCATTTATTCGCGCACTGCGCGCAGGCTCTCTCCTCCCGTGCCCATCAGTATTCAAAACGGGGAAGCGCAGATACCCACCGCCCTGCTGACGGACCACAGCCTGCACCATTTTGAAGTCAACGTGGGCGGCACGGAGGTTCGGGTGATCGCGATTCTGGATTCCTCAGGCGCGGTGC
>JASHTZ010000748.1 GCA_030040295.1 Terriglobia bacterium
CAGGCTCCTTCCGGCCATTTGGCAAATCGCAGAGCAGTTTATCAGAATGACGAGCCCCCAACCAATCTTAATATCTTATATATTATTTGCAGGCCAGAAACTCAGCGGCTCCCCCCAAGAGCGGCGCTCCACCTCCCGATTCCTCCGGCCCAACCCTCTTTACCGCGCTTTAGGAGCAGCTTGGGCTGAAATTGGAGTCTGCCAAAGGCTCGGTGGATATCCTCGTCATCGAACACATCGAGATGCCTTCCGAAGATTAACCCGAGACAGGATCGAGTTTCCCCACAATGAACCAATAAGCGAATGCGCCGGCCGCCAAAACCCCCGCCGCCAAGGCGAAGCCCGGCAGATAGGAGCCGGTTTTGGCGATCAGAAATCCCGTGGCGATAGGCGCCAGGATGCCGGCGATGTTTCCCGCGAAGTTTTCAACGCCTGTCCAGATGCCCACCTCGTTGGGTGGCGCGCAAGTCTGAAGAATGGCGAACATATTCCCCGTGGCCAGTCCGACGAGCGAGCTTCCCATGAGAAACAGGAGAGCGCCGTGTGGAGTTTCCGCACGTGCGGCGGGAATGAGCAGAATTCCGGAAAGAAACGACGCCGCGAGGACAACCTTGCGCGCGCGTGTTTCGCTCCAACCCCAGCGGATGAGCCAGTCACTGATCCACCCGCCCAGGGGCTCGGAGACGCCGAAAACCAGATAGGGCAGAGCTGCGTAAAAAGCTGCGCGCAGCAGCGTGAGGTGGCGCACGGTAAAGAGATAATCGGGAAGCCAGGTTACCAGCAGGTACCAGTAATAATCAAAGCAGAAAAATCCCAGACAAATACCCAGCAGATTGCGATTGAAGTGAATTCGCCACGAACTTTCTGGCCCGCGGGGTGCTTCGGAGCTGCGCACGCCCTGGAGGTTCCGCGGGGCGACGAGGAGCCAGGGCGCGACCCAGAGGAAGGCCGCGAAACCCACAATTGCGAACATATAGCGCCATCCCCATTTTACGATCAGCGCCGCAATCAGCGGGGCTCCCACGGCCAAACCCAGCCGCGTGCCGCTGTCGAAAACCCCGGAGGGGAAGGCGCGCTCGGGGGAAGGGAAGAGCAGGGTCACGATTTTTGAGCCGCCGGGAAGATAGATGGATTCTCCCACGCCCAGCAGAATGCGCAGGCAAATGAGCACCATCAGGCTGCCCGTCAGGCCCGTCAGGCCGCAGGCCAGCGACCAGAGGGCAAAGAGACTGGCGTAAAGCCAGCGGAGGTTCCAGCGGTCCGCACACCAGCCCACAGGGATTTGCATCAGCGCGTACGACCAGAAAAACGAGGAAAGCAGCACGCCCTTGATTTCCGGGCCGAAGTGCAAATCGATGGAAATCATGGGCAGGGCAACGGAAATCGTGGCGCGGTCGAGATAGTTGATGAAGGAGGCGGCGAAAAGCAAACCGACCACTCCCCAGCGACGTAAACTGGAAATAACCAGAAGTCCCGCGTCGGAAGCGCGCGTCACGGAAGCGGATTGGTCTGGCGTGCTCATCGGCCCAATCATGCGTGCAAAGCTGCGGCAGCATATCGCAATCCATGAGAGGAAACAAGGGGACAGACGGAACGTTTACCATGTTTTATGTGGCGAGCGTTGGGGTTTTGTGATACGGTGCCAGTCCATGGCGCGACTGGCTCGAGTAGTGGTGGCGGAGGTTGCTCAGCACGTGACGCAGCGGGGCAACGGGTGGCAGTTCCTGCTGAATTCCGACGCCGAGCGGCAGATCTACCTTGACCTGTTTCGGCAAGCGGTGCACCTTGAGAGCCTCTCCGTGTTGGGTTACTGCCTGATGTCGAATCACGTCCATCTGGTGGTGGTTCCGCGCGAGCCGGAGGCTTTGGCCCGAGCGCTGAAGCACGCGCACGGGCGCTACGCCGCTTACTGGAACGCTTCCCACGCCTCGAGCGGGCATGTGTGGCAGGGGCGGTTTTATTCCTGCCCTCTGGACGAAGGCCACTTGTGGCAGGCTTTGCGCTATGCGGAACGCAACCCGGTGCGGGCGGGCATGGTGGAGAGGCCGGAGGCGTGGACGTGGTCGAGCGCGTCGGCACACTGCGGCCAGGCCGAACCCGACGAGTGCCTGGAGATGGAGAGGTGGCGCCGGCGCTGGTCGGCGGCGAGTTGGCAGAAGTTCCTGGCGGAGCGCGAAAGCGAAGCCGCGATTGCCGAGTTGCGGCGCTGTACCCACACGGGGCGTCCGCTGGGAGCAGCGAAGTTCGTACAAACACTAGAGCGGCAAACCGGGCGGCGCTTGACCCCTCTCAAAGGCGGGCGCCCGCGCAAAACCACAAGGACAGGGACAAGGAAAAACCAGTGAAACGTTCCGTCTGTCCCCTTGTTTCCCAGCCAGCCTCTGGCCGACGCCCGAACCGCGCAGCTGTCGGCAATGGCTCAACCCATTGCAGGGTAAGGAAGAAATCGAAAATATCCGGTATGCTACCCAAAGGGCCAGGCCGTAGGATTCGGAAAAATGGGTGTCCAAGACCGTGGCGGAATTCAACAAGAAGGGTACCTGACACCCTTTCCTCCTGACACCCTTTCCTCCTTAGTAGGTCGCAACTGTGCACAGTTTGCCGCTGACGCCTTGTGCTCGGCAGGTCTCGACGTTCCATTCGTTGTGACGCCCAGCAGCCTTATGCAGAGTCTGCACCAGCTTTACGATGTGCCGGTACCGACACCTCCACCGAACGTCGAGCGAATACTTAATAGCCCAGGTATTATGTAGGGAGGGGAAATGAACATCCGAGGGCAGTGGCACGTTCCCGCGAGAATCAGGATAGCAGGCGCATTCGCGATACTGGGCGTCTTCAACGCCCTCATGACTGCGGGTGTGACTTGGTATTTGCAGCTACAGGGTAGGACCGGCGTCAGCACCTGGCAGGCGTGGGACAGCTTTGTTTTGTGGGTATGGCCCTCAGCCACTATGATGACGGCGGGCGACATGCACGATCCACCTATGCTAATGCACCTTCTGATTCTCGCCCTTTCGGCTGCTGTGAATGGTTGCCTATATGGTGTCCTTGGGCTCCTCCTCGGAGGCGCTTGGGAAAAGTTGGTAGCGCGGAGGTAACGCCGTCCGGCATTCTCCGCGGTTCTTAGCGTCAAAACATCAACCATGCTATTCACATTCAAACGGGAGACGCCGTGGGCAGGCAGAGGGCCGCAGAGGAATCCGCCGAACAAGAAGGGTACCCGACACCCTTTCCTCCACGGCCTCGGACGGCGTCCTCGGCTGCGGCGGCGCCGGAGTGCAGGCGGGAACCAACTATGGCACATTTGGCTGCACCGCCGTACAGGGCAGCGGCTCCTACACGCTTACGGCGACATTGAATAACACCACGGGCAACGCGTCGGTCACCGTTACTCCTCTTGAAGCAAGCATAGCCGTCAGCCCTACGACCCTGGTGGGA
>JASHTZ010000749.1 GCA_030040295.1 Terriglobia bacterium
TCGCTGCGAAAATAAATTCGCTTCCCCTCCGGCAACGCCGCCTCGCAGTGCTTGGCGAAGGGCAAAATCCCCGCCCCCGGGCTCACATTGCCGTCCCGAAATTCCTGCCCCACGCAGACCCCGTGCACGTACCCCACCAGCGGCATGTAGCCCTGCACGTGATGATAGGTCCACCGCGCTTCCTGCTTCTCCGCCGCGATCTCGGTGGCGTCGACGTCCAGAATCACTTCCTCGCCTTCCTGCTCCAGCACGCCCTGGATCAGCTCCCGGTTCACACGTTCCAAGCCGGCCACCCCCCGCTCGCCTTGCCGCCGCAACCAGTCCCCCACCGTGCCCGCGTCCGGCACCCCTCGCAGCCCCAGGCTCTCCAATACCTCCTGCTCGGCCCGCAACTCCCGCAGGTCTTCTAGCCGCCGCCCCCCCGCGTGCAGCATCCACACCAGCGCCTGCACAAATTCGCTCGCCCGATATCCTCGCCCCGAGCCCGGACCTTGCAGGTGCTCGTCCACCCGCTGCCACACGCCCAGCGCTTGCGCCATCTCCTCCAACACCACCAGCCCGCCCAAACTCGTCAGGCGCTCTTCGCTCTTTTCCAACTTGAGAGGCAGAATCAGGTCAGGTAAGCTTGCGGGCATCGTTCACCCTCCGGGTGTGGGTCTAGATTTCTTCGCAAAATCTCTATACCACACATCCCGCGAGGGTGAACGTGTCTATCCCTCCTCTTTTACAAATTCAATCGCGATTGTTGGGTCCATCACCCCGACGACTGATTTTGATTAGAAATGAGGGCCGGTCTGTGTCGTCGCGATAGAACGGATTTGAGAGACCAGGGTCGGGATACTGTGACGGAAAGATGGCCCTTGAGGCTTTACCTATTTTCAAACCCATGCCCGGAATAGCCAGATACCTCTCGGCCGGCTCCAGAATTTCAACCGGAAGCGGTAAGCCGGTTCAATGGAAGTTGCGGCAGTTAATTATGCCCTCAAAGATGATGAGGTTAAGAAGTGGGCTCAGAGAGGATTCACATTCATTTCTCTTGCCCGTGAACCGTGGTTAACGCCAATAACGAAGAATTTCAAATTGGGCGTCCGATCCAGCAAGTGACAATTGAGCGCCACGCGTTGTCAATCTTCAGCGATACCCAGTGCCTTGGAACCGTCGGTCATTCCGTTTCCTTCACGACACGGTCGGGAGGTCATATAAAAAAATTCTTGACATTTCAAAAAAATCACTTAATACTTCCCGGTGTTTCGCAATATGGCCGAGTATGTGATTATTGTGAACACAAAGTAGTTTCTTTCTCCGCTAAAGTATCAGCGGATTGCTGCTAAGGGTGCGCTGAAGTTCTGGAAGTCTTGCGTCAGTTTTGCTGGGTCCAACTCCGATGGATGGCGCCTTGGGCGAGGAGTTAAGCCGCGCTAGAGCGCCTCGACAATAATCAACCGCATATGTTGGTGCTTAAGTAATGTCGTCTGCCTTATCGGGCAGCACTATGTATTGGGGGCGTGATCGCACCGGTTTGAAAGCGCAGCTTCCTAACCGGCAAATGGCAGTTTTCCCCCCCATTCACGCCCGAGAGAATCGGCCTTGATTCCGACGCAGCTCAAGCAGTCGATTAAGCCATTTCAGGAATGCTACCGTCGTGTCTTGGGTTGTCAGGAATATCCAATGAGGAGGATCACAGTGATAAAGAGAATTGCACCACTGCTTCTGCTCCTGAGCTTTATTGCGCTGCCGTTGTATGCGCAGCAAGTAGGGGCAAGTATCGCGGGGCACATAACTGACCCCAGTGGCGCGGCCGTCGCCGGGGCCGCCGTCACCGCAACGGGCGTCACTACCGGGACGGTGTTCTCAGCGGGCTCGGACACCGCTGGTCTATATCAACTTCCCTTCATCCCCATCGGGGAGTATGTCCTCAGGGTGACCAAGCAAGGCTTTGAGAAGTACGAGCAGCGGGGAATTGTCCTGCTCGCTAACCAGAAGAACACAATCGACGTCACACTGCGGCTCGGCTCGACGACGCAGGTAGTCAACGTCACGGGCAACGCTCCGATACTCCAGACTGCGTCGGGCGACCGCGACGTAACGTTCTCCAGCACGCAACTTGACCCAGAGACTTTCCGCGGTCAGAACACCATTACGTCCACATGGCTAATAGCGGGAGTAACCCAGACGTCCGCCGCGCAAAAGGAGCGCCCGTGGGACAACGCCGGAGTGCAGGATGAGGAAATCAACGGCGGCCAATCCTCGGGTGGCCAAGGCGGAACCCCGGAGCAAGGCCAGTCCAGCGGCAACCAAGTCATGGTCAACGGTATTTCCATCAACCGTGGCGGCAACGGTACCGGCTACAGCCCCATGGCCTCGGCGGTTGAGCAGGTTGCCGTGGAGACCACCATGTTCGACGCCCAGTACGGATGGACCACGGGCGGCGCAGTGGACACCATCGTCAAGAGCGGCAATAACCAGTGGCACGGCCACGGCTACGACTACCTCCAAAACACCATTTTGAACGCGGAAGACTGGGGTGACCAGGAGAGCGATTCGGGCCGTCCCCCCTGGCACTTTAATTATTTCGGCGGTGAGGTCGGCGGCCCCGTCAAGAAGGATAAGATGTTTGCATACTTCGCCTATCAGCTCATGTGGTCCATTCAGAAGGACCCTTATACAGGTGAAGTGCCGACGGCAGCGATGCGGCAGGGGAATTTTAACGGCCTCTGCTCCAATACCAGCGGCAATTGCGACCAGATCCAGCTCTACGATCCCTCCACGCTTACGGACACCTCCACTTCAACTACCGACCCGAACGGGTGCTATTACACCGGAACCGCCTCGGCTCCTGTCGCCTCCGGATTTAACCCCTGCCGGTCACAAACCGGTGCGCTCTTCTCAGCGCCCAACGTCATTAACTCCGCCGCGATCAGTCCCATTGCGAAAAATGTGCTGGGCATCATTCCCGAACCATGGCTGCAAGGGGCCTCAGTACCCTGCGGGACTGTCAGTTCGGCGCAAACCTTCAACGGGGCGACCGTTTGCGGCACGTTCGCCGGAAACATTTCGAACCGGTCTAACTCGCGCAAGTTCGTAGACTACTTCCCTGAGTATTTGGGCCGCTACGACTGGAACTTGTCTGACAAGACCCACGCGTTCTTCATTCTTGGCAAGAACGACCTGGCGGAGACTCGCAGCTACATTTACTCGACCACGTCTGCCATCAATCAAGCCGAAGTCAGCGGCAACAATCCCCTGTTCCGAGGCAATCAGTTTTATGACCTCGATGTAACCCATACCTTCAACCCCACGACGGTGCTCGAACTCCGCACCGGCATGGACCGGTATCCGTCGGGTGGCGGCGACATCACTATAGCGCAAACCGATCCGACCTCGTTGGGATTCAGCCAAAATTGGTTTAGCGAAGCGGCCCACTTCTTCCCCGAGATCGAAGTCACCGGAATGGGAAGCTCGGAAGGTGGCCAGATGGCGGGAGGAACGCTGCCCAGCTACGACGCTTCGGATATCTGGACCCAGTCCGGGATCCTGGCCCACACGCACGGGCGGCACGACATGCGGATCGGCTGGCAGCGGTTTGACTTGGTGGAGGCCAATGAGAGCCCGGGAAACCTTAACGGCTATTTCAGTTTCACCGGCCTCTTCACCTCGCAGAATCCGCTTGGTCCTGTGAACGTCACCGGTTACGGTGTTGCGGACTTCCTGCTGGGATATCCGCAAACCGCCTACGTTACCACCCCCGCATATCCGTACCAGCATATGACGGAGGAAGACCTCTTTTTCCAGGATAACTTCCACGTTAGCCAGAGGCTGACGCTCAACCTCGGCCTGCGATGGGACTTCGCCGGTCCCGTGCATGACAAGTACAACAGGTTTCTCAACGGTTTCTGCTACACTTGCGCCAATCCCCTGGGGACTGCCGGGACGTACACGAACGCCCTGGGTCAACCGGCGACAGTCGGCGCGCTGTTGGGCGGCCCGACTTACGAGGGTGTGGGCGGAAGTGGCACCGGCATTACCAACCGTATGTATGACAACCTTGGCCCGCGCTTTGGTTTTGCCTATGACTTGCACCACGACAGCGTGATCCGCGGCGGTTACGGCATAATCTACGGACAGCAGGAGATGCAGCCGGGCGCTGCTCCGGGTTATACCACCACTACCTCCGCCGTTACGGTCCCGGGCTTCCCGGGCATTTTCAATCCCAATATTAGCTTCGCCAATCCCATCCCCAGCGGTTTGATTCCCATAGCTGGGAACTCGTACGGGTTGGCGGCCAACGTTGGCAGTGGCATCACCTTTTACGACCCCAATACGGATCTCCCGCGCACTCAACAATACGCTGTGGAAATCCAGCATAGGATCGGCAAAGATTGGCTGTTTAGTGTGGCGTATGTGGGCAGCAGGGCGACCCGGCTGGACATAAACCGCTCGCTCAATTACCTCCCGTTGTCGGATGAACCCTATCTGCCGAACGGACAGGTCAATGCCAACGCGCCGGGTGGCGGTGGCGCGGCCACTTACTCCTTCCTTCAGGCCCAGGTTAAAAACCCCTTCATCGTTCCCGCCCAGTACCAAACCGAGGCCAAGGGTACGTTCCTCGAAAACGCAACAGTTAGCCAACAGCAGTTGCTGTATCCCTACCCTGAATTCAGCACTGTGACTGAGGATTGGGATCCCATCGGGAGGTCGAATTACAACGGGTTGCAGGTGGAAGTGAACAAGCGTATCTCCAGGGACCTCACCTTCAATGCCAACGTTACCTGGTCGAAGACCTTGCAGGCGTTGGATCTCCTGAACCCGCAAGACACCTTGCCGCGGCAGACTCGCGGTTTCTACGACATGCCGCTGCAATTCAAACTTAACTTTACCTACTTCGTACCCTTTGGCCCGGGGCAGCGATGGCTGAACCAGTCCAATGGGGTGATCAGCCGCTTTGTTTCGGGCTGGACGTTCAGCGCCACGCCCGCTCTCCTGGATGGCATTCCGGCCATCGTGCCCAGTGGGCTGGAGCCGATTCCTGGTGCCAAGGAAACCACCGCCGACCGCAGCCTGTCGCATGCGTTCAACACATGCTACCTCGACACCAGCGGTAATGAGCATGATTGCGCCATTGATTCCACCCCGGCTTGGCAGCAGACGCAGCCGGGCGCACTCTATGAATGGGATCCGGCCATGCACTATGTCCGCTACTGGGGCCAGCACCGGCTGGATGCGGACGTCATGAAGACGACGGTCATCAAAGAGCGTTATACTCTGATCTACCGCGCCGACTTTATCAATGCCTTCAACAGCTCGGAGTGGGACTACGACATGAACAATACCTACACGAGCAGCGCATTTGGATATATCGGACCTCCTGCCAACACTCCATCGGATGACCCCCGGGTCATCCAGATGTCCTTGCAGTTCAGATTCTAACCTTGCGGCTCTACACTTCCGCAACCTCCTAGGGGCCGGGCGATCACCCGGCCCCTTTTTTTGTTTGCGCCAAAGTCTATACAGTCTGGTAAGTCCAGAGCCGGAATGCGTGGAAGGTCGCCGTTCCCAGTTGCCAATTCTTCCATCCTTATTCTTTCTAACGTCAAAATTACCTCTAAACCTAATTCCCGTATCCCGCCATCGTAATTGGCGGGTCCTGCTTGACGCACGAGCCGGCCCATTTCCGTAAAAGCAGGGAGGAAATAATCTTGAAAACAAGAATTCTTGTAGTTGCTCTTCTCGCGTTCGTTCTGCCGCTCCCCCTTTTGGGTCAGGAAGTTGGC